>CALGWE010000423.1:0-9065 GCA_937935915.1 uncultured Clostridia bacterium | reverse complement strand
CTATAATTACCATATTTATCCTTTACATAATTAAAGATTAACTAGCACATGTCGTAAATATATTACTGAAAAGGGTATTTTAAAAGGTGTTAGCTCAAATAACTTTGCACCAAATAAAACAATGACCCGTGCTATGTTTGCAAGTATGTTATATCGTTTAGCAAATGAGCCAGTGGTAGAAGGAGATACACCATTTAAAGATGTTAAAGCCAATATGTGGTATACAGATGCTACAATATGGGCAAATAAAGAAGGCATTATAAAAGGGATGGATGCTAAAGTATTTGCACCAAATAAAGAAGTTACAAGAGAGCAAATGGCAGTGATGTTATATAATTATCTTAAAATGAATGGTCAAACACTTGCTTTAGAAAATGAAGCAGTAGACCTTGGTGATATTAAAGTATCAGATTGGGCAAAAGAAGCAATGACATTCATGATTCAAGCAGGTATTATGAAAGGGGATAATAAAGGAAGTTACAATCCTAAAGCAAAAGCCACAAGAGCTGAAGTAAGTGAAATGATGTATAGACTGATGACAGCCTTAGAAAGTAAATAATATATTTGAGGACTTAGTGTTAAGTAAGTCGTTAAATAGGAAATAAATGTATAGAAATAAGCATAGTTACAAAAAATAACTATGCTTATTTTTTATTTATAAAAAATATATTATTTATTTTGATGAAGGGGTAACAAATTTATATAAATGACATCAGGAAGGAGCAGTATAGTGGTAGTTAAGTTAATGAGAAATAGTTTTAGGATATTTAGAATCGACTTAGGCAAGATACTAAGCAATTGGGTAAGCTTAGTTGTTATAGGGGGTTTAATCTTTTTACCATCTCTTTATGCATGGGTTAATATTTATGCCTCTTGGGATCCTTATGGGAATACAAAAGGGATTAAGGTAGCCATTGTAAATGAAGATGTTGGTGGAAGTATTAGAGATACAGAGATAAACATCGGAAAAGATGTTGTAAAGTCCTTGACGGAAAATAATGCTTTGGGATGGGTATTTTATGATACAAGGGAAGAGGGGATGGCAGCGGTAACTAAAGGAGATGTTTATGCAACTTTAATTATTCCAGCTGACTTCTCAGAGAAAATCTTAACTTTAGTAGATGCAGACCCTGTAAAGCCTGACCTGGAGTACTATGTCAATGAAAAGATTAATGCCATTGCGCCTAAGATTACAGATAAGGGTGCAACGACTATTCAACACCAAATTACGACTTCGTTTATTGAAACGGTGGCCAATAAGATTATTTCTGCCATGCATGATATAGGGATTGAGTTAGATGCACAATATCCAACGGTTCAAAGATTAGAAGATTTAATGACTCAATTAAGTGATAGATGTCCAGGACTAGAAGGTAGATTGCAATCTCTTGCGGATACTGCAAATAATGGTAGAGTAGCCATTGAACGTAATGATAAGAATATAGTTTCATTACAAAATATCATAGAACAACTTGCAAGCTTTAATGGGGATATTGCAGAGAATCTAAGAGACTTAAGTACAAAACCAGAAGAAGTCATTCCAGAGATTAAAGAAAATCTTGTTTTGATTCAAACTATATTTGCAGATATCTCAAAGTCTACAGCAGAACTAAAAAATTCTATTGAGCTTAATAAACCTACTTTAATTAATGATATTAATACAAGTATTTCAAAAATGGAAAATGCTAAGACACGTCTTATAGAACTGGCAGATAAAGCAGCTGAATTAGATAGGGATTTAAGTAGTTCAATTACAAGTACAAAGAATGAAATGATTAATATTTTAGATGACTATATCGTCACACTTAGAAATTTACAAGATAAATTAGATAATGCTGATCAAGTAATCGCCACATTAGATAAACTTGAAAAATTAAGTACAGCATTATCAGCAGATATTACAAAACTAAAGACAAATATTCAAAAGATAGGACAGAAGTTAAATAGTCAACTACTTGCTTTACAAACTATTCTTAGTAAGATTGAAGCCATTGTACCACCTATTATAAAGCCACAAGCACCTCCAGTGACACAGCCACCTGTGTCAGGAGAACCAGAGACGCCACCTGATGCAGAAGAAGCACCTGTGGTAGATGAGAATATTGATACTGAGGAAATAAATGGACCTCCAACAGATGTAGATACATTATTTACAAATCCTATAGGAGAAGAAGAGGAAAGTGTAGAAACAGCTAATACAGATAATGGCGTGTTTGAAAGTCAAGTAAATGAAACAATTGACCTCATAAATACAACTCAGGAGAATCTAAGTAATAACCCAGAGGTGTTTGGTGATGCAATTTATGCATTAAACAATATAAAGGCAAAGTTAACTGAACTTATAGGGCTTTCAGATAATCCAACATTAGCTGGGCAAAAGCTTAATGAATTAAAAGCCAATAACGGCGGACTAAGTTCAGCAATAGGGAATATTCGTACCCTTATTGAAGTGCGTATCACAAGCCTTTCAGATAAGCTTACAACACTAGAAGAATTAATGAATGACACTGTTACTGCTATTAAAAGGTTTAAAGTTACAATTAACGATATAGCAACAGGGGGCAGTGAAAAAATAGATAGTATTATAGTCAATATAGAGACAGTACAAGATAAACTTTCAGATGTTGCAAAGCGTGTGGTCAAAACGCTGCATAGTGAATCCGCTAGAATACAAGAAAAAGTGGAAGAAGTTAATTCTGATTTAACAGTGCTCCAAGAACGATTAGCAAGTCTAAGAGGTAAGTTAGAAGATAAGGTGGTTGTAGAAGAAACACTTCAAAATATCTCAGAGCTTACCTATAATATACAAGCCTCTTTAGATAATACAATTAACCTTTTAGATTCAGATTTGATTGCTAAGTTAAAAGAACAACTTAGTAAGATGGCAAGCTTTGTAGATGATACGACAGGGCTCCTAACTAGTATTCAAGATGAACTTAATTATTTAAGAGACTTTGGTACTAGATTAAGTGAAAAGTCAGAAGTACTTGAGAGTGATATTTTGGAAATTAAATCTCATATACCTACTTTGCAAGAAAAGATTAATAAGGTAAGAAATAAGATAGCAGAGCTTAATGAAAATGTAGATATCAGAGATCTTATTAACCAGCTGACTGCAGATAATAGTAATAAAAGTGATTTCTTAGCTTCACCAGTTGTTTTAAAAACCACAGCTTTATATCCAGTGCCTAACTATGGTACAGGACTTGCACCATTTTATACAACTTTATGTTTATGGGTAGGGGCATTACTGCTTACTTCACTGCTTACAACAGAAGCTAAAAATGCAGATTTTAAGTATACACCTATAGAAGAATATTTTGGGAAATTCTTTTTATTTGCTTTATGTGGTATACTACAAGCTTTTATAGCTGCTTCTGGAGATATTATTGTGCTAGGGGTAGTGGCTAAAAATCCGTTATTATTCGTGGTTTTAGGGATGGCATATAGCGTTGTGTTTATAGCTATTGTGTATACATTAGTGGCACTATTTAGTAATGTAGGAAAGGCATTAGGCGTTGTATTATTAGTATTACAACTTGGAGGATCAGGGGGAACCTTCCCAATACAAGTAACACCTATACTATTCCAAAGACTATATAATCTTTTACCATTTACCTATGCTATTAGTGGGATGAGAGAAGCAATTGCAGGTATCTATTATGAAACATTAATTAAAGATATTATAGTGCTATTTTGTTTCTTGATAGGGGCACTAATTATAGGCGCTCTACTAAAACAAAAAGCCAATGAAAAGCTTCACAAATTCTCTAAGAAGTTAGGAGAATCAGGAGTGGTAGAGCACTAAAGAAAATTTTTAAGGTATATTTGAAAAATAAAAGTAATGAAATATAATTAATCTAGATAGATAAATAGAGAGTTATAGGGGGACAAAATGAAAATATGTATGATTCATGGAAGTAATAGAAAGGGAAATACTGATAAAACACTTGAAATGATAAAAAGTGAAATGAGTACATTAGGAGATGTAACTTATACAGATATTTATTTACCTAAAGACTTACCTCATTTTTGTATGGGATGTATGGCTTGTTTAGAGGCGGGAGAGCGTGCAGGGGGAAACTGTCCACATAAAAAGTATACACATCCCATATTAGAAAAATTATTAGAAGCAGATGGTATAGTAATAGGATGTCCTAGCTATGCTTTAGCAGAGACAGCACAAATAAAAGCACTTTTTGACCATTTTGCATGTACTTATATTGTGCATAGGCCTAATGAGGAAATGTTTGATAAGGTAGCATTAGTTGTTTCTACAGCAGCAGGAGCTGGCTCAGGAAGGGCAATTAGTACGATGAGTCGCAATCTATTATTTTGGGGGATCAAACGCATACAAAAGTGTAAGTTTAGGTTATTCGAAAGTGAATGGAATCATATTACAGAAAAACGTAGAGAAAAGATAGAAAGGCAGTTGAAGAAGGAAGCTGTTAAGTTTTATCATATAGCAGAGAATAGATATAAGTTATGTAATAATCTCTTAGCCATTATGATACGTAAGGGCATGAGTTTGGTGATAAGAAATTATCCGGATACACAGGCTGATAAGATATACTGGAAGAAAAAAGGTTGGATTAAATAAAAGAAGAAGCTGTCCTAAAATCATATGTTAGGTCAGCTTCTTCTTTTATGCATTAAGCAACAAAGATATCATGAATCAGATTTTCATAATTTTCACGTTGACTATGTGTATTACCAGGATATATTTCTGAAGATAAAAGTGAATAATTAAGAAATTTTGGTGTTAAAGTACTTAGATTTGTATACGCATCTAAGTTATAAAGGCTTCTAAGGGTTTCTCCAATGGTTAATAAAGAATGGTGGTAGTGACTTGAAGCAAAACCTGCTATACCACTAGAATCAGATTTATAAAAGAAAAGGGATTTTGCAAGCCAGCCTTTTTTTGCAGTGCCGTAAGAGGTTGTGTGGGTTAAAACCTTATTAATATAATAGGTGAATTCAATAAACGGACCATTTTTAAGTTTAATACCTACAATGGGATACCAAAGTCCTTTTGTTTTCCCACCATTAGTGCCAGAGGAACTATAGTAACCTAATTTAACTGTTTCTACCCCATAAGAATATTGTATACGTGCATCTATCAAACCAATCATTCTGAAATGTGAAGTTGTGTATAAGTTGGCAGTAAAACTTTCAGGATAAATATCTAAAATGCTACATAATTTATTTGACATACATACCACCTATTAAGTTTAGATAGACAAAAATGGGATAAACGAAATATAAAAAGAAACCGTCTAGTTATAAGAGGGGCACATATAACTAGACGGTTTAAATTTAGGTCATAGATTTAAGTTCATTTAAGTTGTATCTAATATCTGACAAAGATTTAAAACTACCATTGATACCTAATAATTTCTTTAAAAAGTATCTTTCATCTCTGGTAAGAGCTAGTTCATAGTACCAAGGAGCCGTTGAACCAGCAGAACCTATATAATATGAAGTATAGTATAGACGAATTAAGAAATCGCCCAAGAACCAATAATCTTCTTTACGAGTATATCTCTCATGATCAATGTATCTTGCTAGACCAAAATCTATAAGAGCTAGTTTTCCATTAGGGCGTAGAATAACATTTGGAAGCCGAATATCTCTATGAACAATATGAGATGCCTGCAAATTTTCGATGATTCGCAGAAGCTGGCTGCCAATGTTATAAATTTCTCGTCTAGAAAATCTATAACCTTCTTTTTTGACAACAACATCAAGAGGTGTGCCTTCTATATATTCTAATATATAGCCTTCTGCATCCCGGGTTTTAAAGGTACCCATAAATTCAGGGATATAAGGAGAATGAAGACTTTTTAGAATTTCTTGTTCATAAAATAACTTATCACGAGTAGAGCTTAACATATCTTTTTTGAGCTGCTTAATAACACATTTTCTGCCATGTTTATTTTCAGCAAGATAAGCTATGCCATAACGTCCTTGACCAAGTATTTTAATAATAGTGAAATCTTTAATTCGGGTACCGGGTTTGAAATACCTATCCATAAGATGACATCCGTCTTACATTAACTAATAATTAATATCTGCAATTGTCTTTGCGATTGTTGCATCCGCAGTTGTCTTTACAGCCGTGTTTTCTGTTTTCTTTGTGGCCATGACCCTTGTTATCTTTGCATCCGCAATTGTCTCTGTGATTGTTGCGATTGTTGCGTTCGCAGTTGTCTTTACGGTCTTTACGTTCGCAATTATCTTTGCAACCACAGTTGTCTTTACGGTTTTTACGTCTGCAATTATCTTTGCAACCACAGTTGTCTTTATTTTCTTTACGGCCATGGCCACGTTTGTTATCTCTGCGGTCAGAAGATCTAGATTCGTCAGAAGATGAAAAAGAAGAATCATATCTACGGCTAGAGAAATCAGAAGAATCATTTTTACGGCTAGAGAAATCAGAAGAATCATTTTTACGGCTAGAGAAATCAGTAGAAGATTTCATACTATCTCTTCCACATGCCCAACAACGATTGTTGTCTTTACCACAAGAATTTGATTTGTTACCACAAGATTTTAAATAACCCATACTTAAACAGCTCCTTATAATTAATGTTAACTAAGAGTGGGAAGATATCTTAGTTACACTACATTATATGGCTTGTATCTAGTAATGGTGACAAAATAATAGGCTAAGGGATAAGAAAAAATAAGATATAAATATGAAAAAGATCGAATAAATATAGTAGATATATTTATTCGATCTTTGGGATTAAAATGCTAAAACAGATGGTGTTCATGGTAAGAGAGGACGGAGTGAACTTCTAAAGTAAGTAGAAATACTTTGCTTAGGAGAGGAAGTAGTTTTAGAAGAAGGTTTAGGAATTTCAGTATTAGTAATGACAGCAGTGCTATTATCGTATTCAACAGTATAGCCAAGCTCTTTGGCAAAATCCTTAGCAGGTACATATAAAACATTATTATAAAATAGAGTGGGTTGATCCTGTAAAATCTGTCGGTTATTCAATAAAAGGTTATAAGGATGAGTAAGTGTAACACGAATTGTTTCATTAGATGAATTAGCTAATAAAGTAATACCCAGTACCAAAGGTACTAAGAATATAGTAAGACGTATATATTTTTTTAAATTCATTGAGACACTCCTTTTTATGAGTAGTTGTTAAAAATAGTATAAGATATATATATAAAGAATATACATAAATAAAAATTTATAAAATGCTTAAAAATATAAGTTGTTGTAAAAGATAAATGGTTTGATAAACTTAAGTGAGCAAGGTATAATAAAGATAATTATAGGGCTGTGTCTAAAGACATAGTCCTTTATTTGTATATAGCATAGGTAAGGGAATTAGCAAGAGTGGGAGATGAGAAAATGAATAAGATAGCAGTAATTAGTGCCATATTAGAAAATCCTAAAGAATGTCAGGTACAATTTAATGAAGTAGTAGCAAGTTTTAGAGGAAATACTAAGGGGCGTATGGGAATTCCCTTAGACCAAGAAATTTCAGTGGTGTCAATAGTTGTGACTGGTAGCTTAGATGAGATTAATAGTTTAACTGGGAAAATAGGTAATATAAAAGGTGTAACAGTTAAAACGGCTATTGCTAAAAAAGAAATAATATAATTTAAAGATAAATTAATAAAAATAGATAAGTATGGAGGAGAATATATATGGAAACAACACCAAATGCAAATCGTAAACATATTGTGTTTTATGGAAAAACTAATTCAGGAAAATCATCTTTATTAAATCATCTAGTAGAGCAAGATGTGGCCATTGTATCTGAAAAAGAAGGAACAACTACAGACCCAGTCATTAAGGCAATGGAACTTATACCTGTTGGGCCAGTTGTGTGGGTAGATACGGCAGGCGTGCAAGATCAGACAGAATTAGGTAGGCTTAGAATTAAGAAAACAATGGATATGCTTATGCGTACAGATCTAGCCATTTATGTGATGGCAGCAAATGATATAGATATAGAAGCTTTTAATGCTTTTAAGCTATATTTCAAAAAGTATGCCATTCCTTATGTTGTAGTTATTAGCCAAATAGATAAGGTGACTCCAGTAGAACTTGTACATATACAACAAGAATTTAAGGAGAGTATTTTAACAACTATAGCAGATGAAACGAGCATAATTAAGTTAAAAGAAGTTATTATAAGTAAACTTGAAGCTGAGGAAGAAGATAAGCCTTTAGTAGGAGATTTATTACCTTATGGTGCTAAGGTTATTTTAGTAGTACCGATAGATAGCGAAGCACCAAAGGGAAGAATTATTTTACCGCAAGTACAATGTATTAGAGATTGCCTTGATCATGGGATTAAATCATATGTAGTACGTGATACAGAATTAGAAGAAGCATTAAAAGAAATGCCGGATGTGGATTTGGTTATTACTGATTCACAGGCCTTTGCTAAGGTAAGTAAAATTGTACCTAACACAATTAAGCTTACAGGATTTTCACTTTTGATGTCTAGGCAAAAGGGTGACTTGGATCTATTTATGAAAGGGATCCAAAAGATAAAGACTTTAAAGCCAGGGGATAAGGTGCTTATACTTGAAGGGTGCACACATAATGTATCCCATGAAGATATTGGTCGTGTTAAAATTCCAAAAGGTTTAAGTAAATATGTGGGTGGTGAACTAGAATTTACATATATTGCAGGGCAAGATTTCCCGGGAAATTTGTCAGATTATGAGTTGGTTATTCACTGTGGAGGATGCATGCTGACACGTAAAACAGTTTGTAATCGTGCACGTATATGTAATGAAAAGGGGGTTCCAATCACTAATTACGGTATGGTGTTAGCCTTTCTAAGTGGTATCTTAGAAAGAAGTTATGAGATATTTAAAAGCAACTAATATTTATAAGAGATTTAATTTAAGAGATTTAATTTCCGCGCGGCGGCAAGAGCTTCCACCTTGTTGCTGGTACCCAGTTTGTGGTAGGCCTGCTCGCACTGGTATTTGACGCTCCGCTCACTGAGCTGGAGCTGCCGGGCGATCTCAGACCGGGTCAGGCCCCGATCCTGTAGCCGCAGCACCTGCAGGGCCCGCTCACTCAG
>CALGWE010000422.1:0-2348 GCA_937935915.1 uncultured Clostridia bacterium | reverse complement strand
GATCGTTATGGATGAAGATGATTGTATGCCAGCAGTTGCTAAATTCTATCTAGAGTTTACGGCTGAAGAGTCTTGTGGTAAATGTACGCCTTGTAGAGTGGGTACAAAACGTTTACTTGAAATCCTTGAGAAGATTGTAGCAGGTAAAGGCACAGAAGAAGATTTGGTGACCTTAGAAGAACTAGGGAATACTATCAAGGATACTGCCTTATGCGGCTTAGGTCAGACAGCACCTAACCCAGTCCTTTCTACCCTTAAGGAGTTTAAAGAAGAGTATATTGCCCATGTAAGAGATAAGAAATGTCCAGCAGGTCAATGTAGTGCCCTACTTTCTTATAGTATTACAGATAAATGTATTGGTTGTACAGCATGTGCAAGAAACTGTCCTGTAAATGCTATTACAGGTGTTGTGAAAAAACAACATACTATTGACCAAAGTAAATGTATTAAATGTGGTGCATGTATGAATAAATGTAAATTCGGCGCCATTATAAAAGGTTAGGGGGAGAGCAGATGGCACAAGTTAAAATTACCATTGATGGGATGACGTTAGAAGTCCCTTCAGAATATACGGTGTTAGAAGCAGCTCAAGTAGCCAAAATTGATATTCCTACACTATGTTATTTAAATTTACATGAAACAAGTATGAAGAGTAATAAGGCTTCTTGCCGTGTCTGCGTTGTTGAAGTAGAAGGCAGACGTAATTTGGCACCAGCTTGCGTAACACCTGTAACAGATAGGATGATTGTTAAAACCAATACAAGAAGATAGTTGAACTAATTTTATCAGATCATCCTAAAGACTGCTTAGCCTGTAAAAAAGCAGGGGATTGTGAATTACAAGATTTAGCAGAGCGATTTGGCATTAGAGATAGTCAAGAAATTAATAAAGGGGAACAGTCTACCTATCCAACTGATCAAAGCTATTCTTTAGTAAGGGATATGAATAAATGTGTCATGTGTAGACGCTGTGAAACCATGTGTAATCAGGTACAAAGTGTAGGGGCATTAGCTGGAGTAGAACGTGGTTTTAAAGCCAGTGTAGGCACAGCATTTAATAAACCGATTATGGAAACAGTATGTACCCATTGTGGTCAATGTGTGGCAGTTTGTCCAACAGGTGCCCTTACTGAAAGAGAAAATATAGATGAAGTCATTAAAACGCTTGCAAATCCACATAAAACGGTGATTGTGCAAGTAGCACCAGCTGTAAGAGCTGCATTAGGAGAGGAATTTGATTATCCAGCAGGAACCCTTGTAACGGGTAAAATGGTAGCAGCCTTAAAGCGAATAGGATTTGACTATGTTTTTGATACAGACTTTGCAGCAGATGTAACCATTATGGAGGAAGCTTCAGAACTTATAAGTCGTATTGAAAAGGTACTTAAAGGTGAAGAGGATGTAAAATTGCCGATCTTAACAAGTTGCTGTCCGGCATGGGTGAATTTCTATGAGACCCAGTATACAGACTTATTAGATTTACCATCTACTGCACGTTCACCACAACAAATCTTTGGAGCAATTGCGAAATCTTATTTCTCAGAAAAAATGAATATTCCAAGAGAGGATATGATAGTTGTTTCTGTTATGCCATGTCTTGCAAAGAAATATGAAGTGGAAAGACCAGAATTTAATCGAGACGTAGATATTAGTATTTCAACAAGAGAACTTGCCCATTTAATTAAGCAGATGAATATTAACTTTGAGAGCCTAAAAGATGCGGAATTTGATAGGCCATTAGGCGAGGCCACTGGTGCAGGTGTAATATTTGGTACAACAGGTGGTGTAATTGAAGCAGCTGTTAGAACGGCTTATGAAAAGATTACAGGGGAAAGTCTAGAGAAAATAGAGTTTGAGGAACTAAGAGGCTTTGAAGGTGTACGAACTGCTACAATCAAAGTGGGAGAGTTAGAGCTTAATATCGGTATAGCCCATGGCCTTAAAAATGCAAGAATGATTATGGATGAGATTAGAGACGGTAATCCACGTAATCTCCATGCCATAGAAGTCATGGCATGTCCAGGTGGTTGCATTGGTGGTGCAGGTCAACCGTATCATCATGGCAATGCTGAAATCTTACAAAAAAGACGTCAAGCATTATATGCAGATGATGTGGCCAATGAAATACGTAAATCTCATGAAAATCCAGAGGTTATGGCACTTTATGAGAACTATTTGAAAGCTCCACTTAGTGAAAAGGCACATGAATTATTACACACTTATTATAAAGCACAAAAACGTATTTAATAGATTAAAGGGCTGCGCTAGTAAGGCGTAAGCCCTTTTTACAAATGAAAGTATATAAGGAGAGTGAAAGGAGCGCACATGAAAACGATTAAAATATGTATT
>CALGWE010000421.1:0-5067 GCA_937935915.1 uncultured Clostridia bacterium | reverse complement strand
GAAGTGTTCGAAGCGTAGTGAAACGAAGCAAGTTTTTCGCCGTTTCTTTCATTATTGAGTCTAGTACATCACAAAATACGGAAGGCGTAGCTAGTAGAGGTGACTACTCCCTCTGGCTACTTTGGTTAGTTCTCTCTCACGAGTTTTTGTGCTTCACGTTCGTTATCATAATCTGCACTATTAGCAACCTGATAACCTTCATGTGAATAAATAGCTATAACAGCTTTGCCTTCTTCTGTTTCACCTATTTTCATAAAGGCATTTTGAAGTGCTGCTTTAAACGCATCATCCATAATTTCTGAACGCTTACTTACACTAATTGTGTCATTATAAATAGCTGGTGTAACACCGATGACATTTGTTTCTTCCCAAATAGAAGCACTTCTTGCATACTCTGATGTCCATTTTTCTTCATAATCTCTACGGGCATCCGCATAAGTTAAAAGCACATCTACTTGCCCTGAAGCAAGTCTTGCCATAGCGCTACCATAAGAATCTGATTGTACTGCATGACTTAAATCTGTAATGCTCTTACCATAGTTATTTTTAAGCCATAAGGATGGATAAATATAACCTGCTGGAGAAGATGAAGACATAATGCTCCAGTTGGCACTATTTAAATCATCAAAGCTTAAAGCTTCACCACTATTAACTTTACTAGCAAGCTCTTGACCTTTTTCAGATGGTCCAGCAATAATCAGTGCACGGTAAGAATTGGTTTGCTGACCTGAAGAAGCTGTTGGCTGACCATCGTTCCAAGCTTTAGCTTCATCGGCATCTTTATTAAGTCCTTCTCTTGTAGCTGTTAAAATAACATCTGCCCCATCATCATAAAGTACATAAGTCCCCCCTGGAATAAAGCCAATATCCGCCGTACCTGCTGATAAGGCTTCACCAACAGCCTCATAACTGGTGCCTACTTGAATATCAATATTTTTTACATCATATCCTTCATCTTGTAAACTGCTCTTTAAAAGTTCTTTAAGTGGCTCTGTGGTAGCAATGATTTCTTCTGGCTCTCTAGAAGGTACAAAGTATATGCTTAGCTTTTCTATGGTTTTCAAAGTCATTTCATCACTTACTACTGTAGTATCTGCTGCATTTTTTGGCCCCTCATTTGTTGCCACTGTACTACTGCCACAGCCAACCATTCCTACTGCTAGTGACAACATACATGTCATACCCAAAAGTTTTTTTACCCAATTCCTCACTGCAAAATCCCCCTCTATTTCTAAGTCTTGCTTAAAATTTTGACTTGCTCATATGCTAATAAACTGTGACCTTCTGTGTGAGCACATTTTTAGTTCCTTGTTTAATGCGAAGATTAATTTCACCATCTGTTTTAAGTTTATAAATAAAAGTCTTATAAGCTACACCGTTTTGATCAGCTACTAAAGTAAAGTAATCACTATAGCCATAAGCTGTAGGATAGGTGCCATTATCTTTCATAAATAAACCAATTTGCAAGCCACCATCTAAATAAGCGCCTACTCTTACCTTGGTAAGTGTTTGATTTGGTTTAAGATTTGTCACACGAACCGTTATAGCCATTTCTTCATTAGCTTTAAGATTTTGTGTATAAAACATATTATAAACTGGTGTGCCCACTGGCTTTGTGCTATCTACTTCATCTGCTACAACGTTCATGGACTGTGTTAATATTTTACTTGAACCTTGTTTAATACGTATATTGATATCGCCCACTACACCTGGTTTAATCTTAAAGACAAAGGTGGCACTACCATGACCATTTTCATCTGTGGTAATACTAAAGGTATCGCTATAGCCATAGCTTGTAGGCCACTGGGCTGAAAGGGTTTTAAATAATCCTACCTGTGTGCCACCATCTAAGTAAGCCCCAATACGGTAATTACTATAGGTTGTATTTGGTGTTAAATTATTAAATTCTACTGTTAAAGGAAGCTCTTGACCAGCAATTACACAATTTGGCTGATTAATAACATAAGTCGCCTCTTCTATTGGTTGTGGTGTTGGATCTGGACTTGGTTCTGGACTTGGTTCTGGACTTGGATCTGGGCTTGGCGTTGGATCTGGACTTGGAGATGGACTTGGTTCTGGATCATCTGCCACATATTTATAAGACCCACTGGCAAAAGTTGTACTATCGTACCATTTATAACTACCACTTGGATTTGCCCAAGGCTCCGTTTGAGGTTCTGTAGAATTTTCGGGTATTTCAAAGTCATATAAACTTGTAGCTGTATCTAATGTAATACCTTGCCCTACAAAGGTTGTATAATCTTCTTGACTGGCAAGCCAGTTTGTTAGCTGCATAAGGAGTAAGGCATCATCTTCCTCCTTATAGCCATCATAAGTTGTCTTTCGCTTACCATTCTCTTCTTTAAGATACTTAGGTGTCGCATCTTCTACTAAAGAAGAATCCCCTATAAAGGCTGCTTTACCTCTACCTTTTTTAGCAATAGCTACATAAGCGCCTTCTGCTATACCCCCATTATTATAAACACCTTGATCTACTGCTGAAGCCCATTTACTCACGCCTCCCTCAGGTGTATAAATAATGCCTTTAGCAACTTCAGGATTTGTAATCGCTACTGTAGAACCTGCATGCATGGCCACAGAACTAATACCATTTGTAATATTAAAACATTCTCCTGGTGCCACAATCTGATTGGCACTTAAATCACCTAATGCATTATAACGAAATCTTACCCCAAATTCTGTGCTCAGCCAGTCGCTGCTTACCACATCTTCCATAGCTGCTGAATTTCTCTCCCCACTGGTCATACCTTTTGCTGGATCATTATAAGCCCCTCTTCTATAGCCATTAAAAACTTCTGAAGAATCCCATCTATTTTTATTACGGTCTGCATTATAATGATCTGCTATAAAAAGGATACTTCCTCCATCAGCTACATATTGTGCCAAAACATCTTGCTCAGATACTTTAAAAGGCACATTCGCTTCTGGTATGACAAATACAGCAGCATCAGCTAAATCACTATATGTAATGCTACTTCCCTTTCTAAGTTCTTTTACCATATATCCTTCATTTGCAAGGCCCTCTGCAAAATCAGAAAAGCCGCCATCAATAACCCAATCTGCTGCTCCAGCTGTTTGGGCATGAGCATTATCAAACAAAATCATTTTGCCATTCCCATTAGTCGGTGTAATTGTAGGCGCCGTGTCTGCATAAATGCTATAGCCTGCCTGCATCATGACTAAACTTAAAGTGACAAGTGTTGCAATGCGCTTTTTTCTTTTAAACCATTTGCCATTTACCATTTTCTCATCTCCTTAACTTTTTTACGCTTTCATTCTGTATGATTTCTGAGCTCCCAACTAGCATATGTCTGTTAATACTCTATTAAAATTGTGTTAACCCATGACATAAAAAAAAACTAGCTATAGCTTATGCTATTTAACTAGTTTTATTTTATTACCCTCTATAGCTATATATGATTATTAAAGCCAGTTCTTTTTCAAAAGTTCTTTTAAAAATCCTACTGCCTGCTCACCTATTTTACTTGCAATCTCTTCTTCTATGCCCATTTTAAGGGCTTTACTCTTTTCACAGTAAGCCTCACCCTTATTTGTTAACCTCGCATATTTTCCCTTACTTCCTTCCAAGGTTTCAAAGGTTAGATAACCTTGCTGCTCTAATTGCTTCGCACATTTAGACATGGCTTGTCTTGAAATATTAGCCTGCCTTGCTACTTCTGCCAAAGAAATGCGCCCCATACTCAGCTTAGCTAGTAACATAGCTTCTGTATGTGAAATCTGGTCTGTCATTGTTTCTGCCCATCTTTCTTCTACTGCTCTTCTTAGTACAATATGTTTTTCACTGATTAAATCAATTAAATTTAAGTCTTTTAATACCTCTTTCATCAGATATGTTCCCTCTATAATCCTTTTTGTTTTATATTATTATAACTTTTAATGTCTTAAATAACCATCTCCAGTTATGTTTTGTCATTTTGTCAACTTAGTTGACATTATACCCATAATCAGATAAAATAATCAAGTCAACTTAGTTGACAAATTAATTTTGAAAGGATATGAATATGGGACAAACTAAAACTCAAAAAAATATTTTCACATTAATGATGTGCTTTGGTATGGTAATTGGCATGACAGCTTATAACATGCTTTTAAATGAAGGCTTCCACTCAGCTTCAATCTTCTTCACAAATTTATTTAAAGAATTCTGGCTCGGCTTTATCGTAGCCCTTATATTAGATGTATTTGTAGTAGGTAAAATTGCAAAAGGCATTGCTTTTAAAATCGTTAAACCTAATCAAGATACAAAACCTATTAAACTTATTTTAACAATTTCTTGTTGCATGGTAATCGGTATGGTATTATGCATGTCACTATTTGGTGCAATCATGGTATCAGGCTTCAATATTGGTGCACTTAAACTTTATCCATTATGCATCGTACGTAACTTTGTAATGGCTTTACCACTTAACTTATTAATTGTTTCACCAATTGTAAGATTTATCTTCGGTAAAGTCTTCCCTAGCGCATAATAGAAAATCACTACTTGCACTAAAAATGGCAGTCTTATTGATTTAAGACTGCCATTTTTATATGGTTATATCTTTTATATTTGTTGAATAAAGTTATGCTCTATTCATGCGATGATCTTGCATATACTCTTCTTTTTTAACCATTGCTTTAAGCTTGCGAATACCTCTTGTTCTACCTATCCCCTTAGATAAAATGTACGCATCGAAATAACGACATAAATCATACGAAATCTCAGGGATTTCATTACAAATATACACTAAGTCTAAAGAACTTTTGATTAAGTCATTTTCAAAAGCACTTATAATAAGCTTTGACTTACTCATTTGTTGTGTATACTCCATTTTACCGTAGTTCTTTTCAAACTCTAAAATTTTACGCATGTCACTTACAAATTTCTCAATATTGTCATTCATATAAATCCCCTTTTTGTGTACTTTTCTCTAGTATATCACTTTTTTAAAAGGTTATATTGTATTTTTTACAAAAAATTTGTCGTTAAAACATTTTTATGAATAATCTCTCCTATAATTTTGCTTTCTAAATACATCACTTATA
>CALGWE010000420.1:0-10049 GCA_937935915.1 uncultured Clostridia bacterium | reverse complement strand
TTAGAAGTTATGAAGATTTAAAAGCTTATGAAATAGGGGTTAAGAATAGGAGAGAAGAAAGTGGAGAGTATAGCCAATATAAATATGCCAATACAAATGAAAGAGAGAATGAAGAGTATACTAGAAAGCCAACAGCAGAAGAAGTTGAAGAAATTAGAAGATCCATTGATGAAATGCGAAGAAACAGAGGACAACTATAGATGTAAAAAGTGTAGGGATATGACTTTTATAATAGATGATGGTATAGCTACTCCATGTGAATGTAGGGCATTAAGAGAAGCTGAAGACATTCTGAAAAAGAGTGGTATAGGTAGAGAGTTTAGGAATAAAAGATTTGATAATTTTGACTTTTCTAGAAGTATGGCTACTATGAAAGGTTATAAAAATGCTATGGATTATGAAAATGAGTTTTTAGACATTGAAAATAGTAGGTGTAATTCTATTATGTTTTTAGGACAAGTTGGGTCTGGAAAGACCCATCTTAGTATGGCTATTTGTAATGAGCTTATGGATAGGGGAGTTAGTATTATTTATATGGGTTATCGTGATGCTATTACTAGTATTAAGCAAAATATGTTGGATAGTGTTTATTATAATAAGGTTATGAACAGGTATAAAAATGCTAGGGTACTTTTTGTTGATGATTTGTTTAAGGGTAAGATTACTGATAGTGATATAAATATTATGTTTGAGCTTATAAATCACAGGTATTTTAATAATTTGCCGGTTATTATTAGTAGTGAGTGTGGTGTTGATAGGTTGCTTGGTATTGATGAGGCTTTGGGTAGCAGGTTGGTTGAGATGAGTAAGGGTAGGATTGTTGAGCTTAGGGGAAGAGATCTTAATTATAGGATGTATGAATGATAGATAAGAATATATATTAGATTAAGATAATGGTTAAATTATAATAGATGTTTTTTGGTGAAATAATGAAATAATTATATTTTAAATATAATAGATAATATAAAACTATTATTTACTTATTATTTATTTTCTGCAATAATCTCTTCTATTTTATCAGCACATCTTCTACCTTTGCAACACCCAGCTGCCGCTTTTGTAGTTTCTTTCACTTTTTCTAAAGTATCAGCACCATTTTTAACTGCCTCTACAATAGTTTCTTCTGTAATATGTTTACAAAGACATACTTCTTTACTCATATTCATTCTCCTTCTACTCACTAAATCTCTTCTCAAAAATCCTCTTCAATACCATAATCTGTATTTAAAAGGACAGTTATATATTTATAGTATTACTATATAGTTATCTCATTAGTCATCTTATAAGTTTTTATCTTTAAAGCTTAACCCAGTAGTCATTTTACGGGAAACAGGCTGAATAGAGGGCTTCCGTAGACTATTTCCAGAAATTCATATAGAACGTCTTAGCAATTTTTCCAATAGTTTTTAGCGCTGTTGTCTAAGCAAAGCGTATGTGTAATAAGTTCAGCGCATTTATTGAAAAAATGAGCTTAGTCTCTCTTAATAACCGGAGTTCGTAGCCGTAGGAACCCCTCTATTCAGTCCGAACTTCCTTAAAAGTATCACCTAAGAGTTTGCTCTATAAACTATCTTCATAGGTTACCTAGCTACCTTACTAGTTCTCCTTAAAGACCAATTTGTTTCTTGTTTCAACCACGCACCACGTCGATCCAGTAGTGCTTTTATAGTAAGAGGAATGAATGGAGGTGTTCCGTAGACTACTTTTCGTAGGTTATCTTAGAGAGTCTTAGCGAATTTTTTCAATAGGTTTTAGCGCTGCTGTTTGAGCGAAGCGAGTTCAGCGCGTTTATTGAAAAAATGAGCTTAGACTCTCTTAATAACTGAAGTTTGTAGTCGTAGGAACACCTCCATTCATTCCGCCTTTACCTTAAAAGTACTTCCTATAACGCCTTAAGGGCAACTTGGTTTAATAATCCCCATGGACTATTGTAATGTGGTTGGAAGAAGAAGTCTGTAAGCGCAAGCTCCTCCACAGTCATCTTATTTTGAATTACTACTGAAAGTGTATTCATCATTTCAGTTAAATCATATTTAGATACGATTTGTCCACCAAGGACACGTCTTGAATCTGCATCATAAACGATTTTTAATGTTACTTCTTCAAATGTTACCATGAATTCTGGTCTATGTGTGCTTGTGATTTCGCATGATGCAATGTTCATAGATGTTGTTGCTTTTGCGATTTCTTCTGTCATACCTGTTGAAGCAATATTTAAATCATAAATTTTAATACCTGATGTTCCTTGTGTACCCATGTATTTAAGTTTTTTCTCTTTGATATTGTGGGCAATGATTGTTCCCATACGTACTGCATTTGTTGCAAGTGGGATATATCTGTTATCTCCTGCTGGATTGTAACGTACCATACAGCAATCTCCTGCTGCAAATACATCTTTTTCACTTGTTTCCATATAGTCATCCACTACGATTGCACCATTTGGAAGTGTTTCTAATTTATCTTTAACAAGTGCAGTATTTGGTCTAAATCCAATACATAATACTACAAGGTCTGCTTCATAAGTTCCTTTATCTGTTACAACGCCGCATACACTGCCAGCATTTTCTTCGAATTTTTGAACCTTTTCACCTAATGCTAATTTAATGCCGTGTGATGTGAAAGCTTCTTCTGCTTTATCTGTAAATGTTTGATCTAAGTATTTACTCATGATACGTGGTTCTGCATCAATAAGTGTAATATCTTTTCCTTTCATTTCGAAGGCTTCTGCAAGTTCTACACCAATGTATCCTGCCCCAACTACTACAACTTTTTTAGCTGTTTTAGCTTTTTCAATGATTGTTAAAGCATGATTGTAGTTTTTGCAAAGTTCAATGTTTGTCGCATCAATGCCTGGGATTGGTGGAATGATTGGCCATGATCCCATTGTTAAAATTAATTTATCATAGTTATCTGTGAAAACTTCACCTGTCACTAAGTTTTTAACTTCTACTTGTTTATTTTGGAAGTCAATGTTCATCACATCGTGTTCCATTCTTGTTACAACGCCAAGCTCAGCAAGTCCTGCTGGTGAGTTATAGAATAAACTTTCTGTAGTTGGAATAACGCCACCTACATTAAGGGCAATCCCACATGATAAGAATGAAATATTATTATTTCTTTCATAAACTGTAATTTCTGCTTCTGGGTGAAGTGTTTTTGTATTAACGATTGCAGCTGTTCCTGCATGTGTACATCCGATAACGATAACTTTCATAGTATCCGCCTCCATGTATATATGATTATTTTTATATTAAGTCTAACTTATTAACGTTATTATTTGATTTCCTCTATAATATATCATATCGGATAATTATTATCAACAAAAATATATTAGCTTTTAATATTTTATTACTTTGTAAATAAGTTCAACTTAAAACATCACGCCTAGCTTATGCATTTTTATCTCACTCTATGCCTTGGCCTAAAATAAACAGCTGCTACCAATGCATTATTGATAAAAACAAATAAACAGCCTTGGTAAAACTATCTCCAAAGCTGTTTATTTGTATCTTTTTACTTGCTATCTATTTATTTTCTCTAATTGTCTGGGCAATAGCTTTTGCCGCGAGACTTAGTTCTTCTTTTGTATGGGTACTCATTAATGCTGCTCTTAGGATGGCTTCTCCCCTTTTCACAGTAGGGTAACGAATAGCTGAAATAAAGTATCCTTTTTCTTTAAGCTGCTGCGCTACCTTTAAAGCCTGTATTTCATCTCCAATACGAATTGGCACAATGGCTGTTTCAGAAGTTACCTCAAGACCTTCTTCATTTAAACATTTACAAAACCACTTGATATTCTCTTGTAACCTATGGGCTCTTTCTGGTTCTTCCTCTAATAATTTCACAGCTCCTAATGCTGCCGCCATGGTCACTGGTGATAAAGAAGTGGAAAAGATAAAGCTTCTGGCTTTATTTCTCAGATAATCAATTAAAATCTGTTTGCCACATACATAGCCACCTTCACTACCCAAGGCTTTACTTAAGGTTCCCATTAAAATATCTACTTTTCCTTCTAGATGAAAATAGCTTTCTGTACCGCGTCCACCTTCACCAATTACCCCTGTTGCGTGGGCTTCATCAATCATTGAAAAGAGTCCATAGTTTTCAGCTATGCGTATAAGTTCTGGTAAATTCACAATGTCCCCATCCATACTAAAGACTGCATCACTTACAATCAATCCTCTTTTACATCCACTTGCGATAATCTTATTTTCTAGATCCACCATATCATTATGGGCATAAATGACCACTCTTGCTTTAGAAGCTCTACACCCATCAATAATGCTGGCATGATTTAAGGCATCACTAAAGATCACATCTTCCTCCCCACATAGGGCTGGAATAATACCTGCATTGGCGGCAAAGCCTGTATTAAATACTAAGGCGGCTTCTCTGCCTTTAAACTTCGCCAAAGCTTCTTCTAAACGTACATGAATAGGCGTTGTGCCTGTTGTGAGTCTTGAGCCTCCTGAGCCTGTGCCATATATTTTAAGTGCTGTCTTAGCATAGGCTTTTACTGTTTCATCATTACATAAGTCCAAATAGGCATTAGAAGCTAACATGAGCATCTCTTTGCCTTCCCATATCACATGGGCATTTTGCCCGCTTTCAATCACTTCTATTTGACGATATAAATTTTGCTGCTTTAAACTTGCTAGTGTTTGTTCAATGCGTTCCCACTTATTCATCTTGTCCCCCACTATGGTATTTGTACGAGTACTTTTTGTTTTTCTAAATAATGTATGCAGTCTTCTAGCGCCTCTTTATTTCCTCTAAATAAGAAGATACGTCCGCCTTGACTACTACCAAAAGGCTTTAAGGTAGTAATGCGTACATAGCCAAATGCCTTAGAAGCAATATAGCCTGTCACATAATCTGGATCATCGGAGATACATAATTCCCCCACAATATTAGGATGATTAGCGACTTTAGTGGCAAGAACTAGGGCTTCATTAAAATGATTTTTGTTTAAACTCATTTCTGCCCCATCCCTAGTCACAGCATCCATATAAGTGGCACGTACACCTCTTTCTGGATTAGGCTCCATTCGTTCTAATGTCTCCACATTTAAAATCATGGCCCCACGCATGGCATAGCTTTTTTCCCACATAGCCAATATTTCATCAATATGTTCCAGTTGTAATTTTTCTAAATAACTTCGTACTACGCTTTTTCCTTCTGCGACTGTGTGTGTTTCCACCTTTGTAACAGGTAATGCCTCTAAATGCTGTAATTCTGACTCTTCTATAGCTTCTATCTTTAAATTAATAAAATCTGGTTTACCTTTACTATGATTTAAGGCTCTTTTTAAAAGGCCTGTACAATAACTTTCTAAGTTTTCCTCTGTCACTATTTTTTCAGCTCCTGAAATGTGCTGTCTCTGACCTAATTCTTCTTTAGAAGCCCTCATTTTAATACTATATCGTTCCATAAAATCCCCTCTAAACTTTATCTTTGCACTCTAACTTGTAATTCGTATGCCTTAGAATGCGTTGAAACACAGGATAAAACAAGCCTGCTACAACTGCTGTAAAAATCATCCCTGGCACTGCCCCTAATATGAGTACTTTATAATCCGTATGTAAAATACCCCCTAACACAATACGCCCTGCTATTGTGCCTAAAGGCCCACTTATAAGTAAACTTATAGGATTTACCCCTATCACTGTAATAATCAGTCCTACCACAATGCGAAAGACCATGGCAACTGTCACATTTAAAATGGTATGGGTGCCCATTAATAAGTTGATACAGCTTGCCAAAATCCCTATGCCTAAATAACGTCTAAATCCTAAACTTGCCGCAATACATACTGCAAAAGGTGCTGAAAGTTGAAATTCTGTTCCGGGTATAATGCCTGGTATTTTAAAGGTGCCCAATAGAGCTAAAATGCTGCCAAGCAGCGCAGTGGTTGTTAACTCTTTAACTGGTACTTTGGTACTCATAATCTAAACCAAGCTTTCATCGTATCTAATATTTGAACGAGCTCTTCTTCCTCAATGACATAAGGCACCATGGCATACATATAGTTTAGAAATGGACGACTAAACACCCCACGTTGATAAGCAAACTCTTGGAAGCCTTTGAGTGTTTCAGCTTCATTGACTTCAATACATACACAGCCTCCCATGATACGTACCTCTTTAATACGTGGGTCACTAAAGCCTGCCATCTCTCTTCTTGTGACGGCTTCAATCTGTTTAATCTTGCCCATATAATCTTCTCTTTCAAAAAGCTCTATGGCTTTAAGGGCTACACTACAAGCTAAAGCATTGCCCATAAAGGTAGGTCCATGCATTAGGGCATCTGTTGGCTGATCACTATAAAATCCCTGAAAGACTTTGTGATTGGCTACGGTTACGGCATGTCCGATATAGCCACCTGTTAGCGCTTTTCCAAGTACTAAAATATCTGGTTGCACTAAATCTGCTACAAATCGATAACCTGTTCTACCAAATCCTGTAGCCACTTCATCAAATATTAAAAGGACATCATATAAGTCACAAAGTTCTCTGGCACGTTCAAGGAAATCAATATGATACATACGCATACCACCTGCTCCTTGAAGCAGTGGCTCTACAATGAAACAAGTTAACTCCTTTCCATATTGTTGAAAAACGGCTTCTAAGGCTGGTATCTCTGTCACAATATGTATCACATCTTTTTTCTCATTAAAGGCAAAGTGATAATCTTCATCATCCCCTACCTCCATAGCCTTAAAAGTATCCCCATGATAGGCATGTTCTAAGGCTAGGATTTTATGACGTTTGCTCCCCCTATTGGTGTTATATTGTAAGGCCATTTTCAAGGCTACTTCCACAGCCACGCTACCTGAGTCTGAAAAGAAACAATAATCCAGGTCCCCTGGCAACCAGCTTTGTAACTTTTCTGAGAGTTTTAAAACCGGGTCATGGGTTAAGCCCCCTAACATGACATGAGCGAATTTGTCCACTTGTGATTTAATGGCTTCATTTAACTCTGGATGTTTATAGCCATGAATCACACTCCACCAAGAAGATACGGAGTCAATTAACTTCTGATCTTCTGTATATAAATAAACCCCATTAGCATCTACAATTTTATAAGGTGCTTTCATTGTTTTCATTTGTTCATAAGGATACCAAATCATCTTTTCCCCTAACCTTTCTATTGTCATTGTTTCCTGCAAATTACTACCTTTGTCTTATTTCCTGCTACCTCTATTTTTCCAATCTGACTTCATAACCTAACTGGCTAAGTAACTGTAAGTCTGTTTCCACTGTAATCCCTGCTGTAGTAAGCATATCTCCAGAAATGGCTGCATTGGCCCCACTTGTAAAACATCTTTCACCTTTATCCTCAAGCAATCCTCTTCCCCCTGCAAGACGAATAGAGCCATCTGGAATTAAAAATCTAAAGATTGCTACAATCCTGCAAAGCTCCTCATTAGTTAAAATACGATTGTGTTCATAAGGTGTCCCTGGAATAGGATTTAATAAGTTTACTGGAATAGATTTAACCCCTAATTCTCTAGCCGTTAAAACCATATCAATGCGATCTTCCATCGTTTCACCAAGTCCCATAATCCCCCCTGAACAAATAGAAAGCCCTGCTCTTTGTGCGGCTTTTAATGTTTCGATTTTTTCATCATATGTATGGGTTGTGCAAACCTCTTTGAAAAATCTTCTAGAAGACTCTAAATTACAATGTACTCTAGAAGCCCCTGCTGCCTTAATTTTACGAAATTGAGCTTCATCTAAAAGGCCAAAAGATACACAGACTTCAATGCCTGTCTCTGCTTTAATGGCTTTAATACTTTCACACACCTGATCGACTTCTTCACCAGATAAACGTTTTCCTGATGTCACAATGGAATAACGTAGTACACCACGTGCATCATTATTTTTAGCTTGTGCCATTAGCGCCTTGGTACCTAATAATGGATAACTTGCTTCACAATTTGTATGATAATGGGCACTTTGAGAACAGTATTTGCAGTCCTCTGAGCATTTGCCACACTTTCCATTAATAATGGTACACATATCAAAACGATTCCCACACATTGCTTTTCTAATTTCATCTGCTGCCTGTGTAAGGGCATCTATAGGTGCATCTATTAATGTTAGGGCTTCTTCTTTGCTCATCATGCCACCAGCTAAAACTTTTTCTTTAAGTGTTACAACGTTACCTATCATCTCAATCCTCCGTTTTAATATTGTAAACTTTTATATAATATTCAGTTTACTATTTGTTTGTATCATAGCACTTTGTTCTGACATCGTCAACCTTATATTTTTCAAAAGTTTACAATATACTACAAAAAATAGCCCACATCATTGATGTGAGCTATTTTCATAGTCTTACCTCTTAACTTAGCACTTAGATTTCTAAAGTTCTTGTGGCAATGCGTTTACCAAAGTAATCATCATGTTCTACAAAAAGCATCGTTGGCTTATACTTTAAAATAGCCTGCTCTAACTGCTCACTAAAATAAGTGTCCATGTAAAGGCTCATCAAATAAAATCATATGATTTTCTTCAGCTAAAGTACGGGCAATATTCACTTTCTTCACTTCTCCACTACTAAATGTTTCAAGTGGACGTTCTAAGAAGCTTTCAGGGAGTTCAAAGTAGTCACAAAGCTCTAAGAATCTTGTATAAACAGGATTACCTACTGTCTCTTTGAAGCCATCTTGAATATAGCCTTTTTTCCAAGTTGGCTCCTGCCCTACTCTAGCTATTTTGAGCCCTTCTGCATAGCTAATGGCTTCACTACAAAGTTCACGGCTTAAAAGTTTTAGAAGGGTACTTTTACCTGCCCCATTCTTACCTTTTATCCAAATGCGGTCCCCTTTATGAATTTCATAATTAAAGCCTTTTAAAATTTCCTTGCCACTATCCTTGTATTTAAAGTTTAATTCTTTGATTTGTACAAAGCTTTCTACTTCTAAATCATCTTTTTGATACATCACTAAAGGTTTCACTTCTTCATAATTTTGAAGGAGTTGTTTCTTCATATCAATATGCTCTTGCACTCTAGCTTCTGAACGCTTGGCTTGGCGCATATAAGTTTCTACCCCATTGGCACGCCCATTACCAGCATATTGATACTTCTGCATATTCCCAATATCTGCCCAAGTACGGTTTGACTTGGCACTACGTTCTAATTGGGCAATTTCTTCTTCTAATCGCTCTCTTGTTCTAAATTCATATTCCTCTTTTTTATCTTTGTTATGCTTCCAGCTTGTGTAATTGCCTTTTTCAATAGTAATATCACTCTTATTAATTGAAATTACATGATCAATGACTTCATCCAAGAATGAACGGTCATGAGAAACGACAATGAAACCTTTTTTCTTCTTAAGGTAACCTATCACTGCTGCCTTACCACTTTCATCTAAATGGTTAGTTGGCTCATCTAATAAAATAAAGGCTTTCTTTCTTAAGAATAAAGTAAGGAGCATAATGCGCGTTTTCTCTCCACCTGATAAAGTCTCAAACTCTCTATCTAATAAACTGGCCTCTAACTGCATTTCATCCATTTCTTTAAGGATTTTACTCTCGATTTCATAACCATCAAGCTCTAAATACTGCTCTTGAAGCATAGAATATTCATCAAATCTCGCTTCATCATTTCTACTTATAATCTCATCCATGGTTTCTTCCATAGACTTTAGTTTACCAATATTTTCTTTGATAATATCAATCGTTTTTGTATAACCACATTCAATGGTATAAGGGAAATATTCTACTTTCATTGGCAACGTAATATTCCCTTCAGTTGGTTCAAGCTTGCCACTTAAAAGCTTTAATAAAGTCGTCTTCCCACGCCCATTACGCCCTATAAGCCCTAGCTTCCAATCTGTTTTAATGATTAAATTTATATTTTCATAAACAGGATTATAAAAATCCTCATAGTGATAGCTCATTTTATTAATTGTAATCTTCGACATATTTATTCCTCTGTTTCATCTTAATAAACGCTATCTATTGTATCACATTTAAGGAGGGTTGCAAAATAAGCGTCGGGAGTCGTAGGTGAGACTAGCTACACCTTCCGTAATTTGTGAT
>CALGWE010000419.1:0-3628 GCA_937935915.1 uncultured Clostridia bacterium | reverse complement strand
ATTCTAAGGTTTCTACTAAATCACATGCCTTATAGAACTTAACTCTTTTTCCGCGTTGGCAGGCTTCTATTCCTAAAGCAATGCTCATATGTGTTTTACCAGTACCTACATTACCCATTAGAATAATGTTTTCTTTTTCATCAATCCACTTTAATTCCCTAAGTGTTTCTTGATTATATTTCCCTTGAAAGGAAATAGCCTCAAAGCTATATCCTTCAAAGGTTTTTAATGATGAAAATCCGGCTTGTTTTACTAAACGTGCAAGTTTTGCACTTTGTCTGTGTAGAATTTCAAGGTTCAATAACTCTTCTAGTTGTGATGTAAATATAGGATCATTTTTTTCGTCTACAAGTTTAGGTAAATGAGCTAGTTTTAGTTGTTTACAAAGATCTTGAAGTTTACTTAACGACATGTCTTGCCCCTCCTTTCTTTGCAATGGCATCATATACACTTAAATCTTGAATCCTATTTTGTAGACTTTCAGGAGTATATGGGTCATCTAAAACTGGTTTTTGATGGGGCTTCCCATAAGATATAGCTAATCTTTGACTGAGAATAAAAGGTGTCTCATTTCCGATACGACCTTCTATAACATTACATATCGCTTTTAAATCATAGTTACCTAGCCAGTGATAAATAGCTTTTAATCGTTCTTTTTGCAAATCTTTATCTTCGTTTAGATAATTATTAATAGGTGGAGGTAACATTTTTTTAAAGTGCGAATACTGATAAGTTCTTGGTTTAATAGCATAGTTTCTAAATACATCTATCCATGGAATTTCTTGTGGTTTAAATGTATATGGTCTTGGTAAGTTTTCTAGAAATGTATGATCTTCTGCAAGAACTTCTACATGATCCCAGTAAGTTTTAAGAAGAACTGTTTGATTAGGCAGTCCATTAAATACTTTATAGTTATTTTTATCAATAGTTACTTCGCTATATTTATTAAGTACCATACTACTTAGTTTAAATACTTCGAATGGTTTTTCTGGAAGTTTTAAAAACTTAGTTTTTTCTTCTTCAAAAAGAGTAGCAATAGTTCCTGGTTTAAGGTAATGCTCTCGCTGAGCATCTTCCAGTGCTCTAGCATCAAGTTCTTTAGTAAGTGTTTCAAAGTCTGTGAAACAAGGAATAGGTACGCACCAGTTGCGTCTGGAATAACCACATTTATTCTCGACATTACCTTTTTCATTTCCCTTTCTAGCATTACAAAAAACAGCATCAAAGCCATAATGAGCTCTAAATCTAATAAATCCTTCTGTTAATGTACGCTGAGTATGTTCTTCTGATGGTGTATGGCTAATAACAGCTGCTGAAAGATTATCGAACCATAATCTTCTTGGAACAGCACCACATTTATCAAACAACATTTTTAATCCTTCTAGAAAACATTCTTGATTTTCAGCCGGCATAGGCTGCACAAAAGCATTATTAGAATAAGGAAAAGACATAACTAATAGCTTATAATCTTGTAATAAATCATCTTTATAGATTTGATATGTACAAAAATCGATTTGTGCTTCGCCACCTGTATGTTCTAAGCGTTCATAAGTTTCTTTAATAGATTGACCTTGTTGATGCAATTTTTCTTTAGCATTCTGTACATAATTGCATACTGTTCTATAGGCCCCTTTAAAATCATGTTCACTTTTTAGGCGTTCGAAGATTCTTTTAGCACTATGACGTTGTTTTCTAGGAACCATTAAATCTTCTTGTAGAATAGTATCGATAATAGCTTTGAAATCATCTGTTAAGACTTTACATTGTGAAGTACGCATAGTAGTTTCAAAAGTAGCATTCCAATCATCTTGATGAGCATACTTTTTAGCTGTTCGCCAATTTATTCCTAAAGCTTTACTGATTTGATTTATATTATAGTCTTCATTTTCGTATAAGTATTTGATATAATCTTGTTGAGGCAATTTTAACATCCTTTCAGTCTCCTTGATTAGTAAAAGTTTGGTCGCTTATACATTATCAAGGATTAATGGTTGTTACAAGTGTCTCTTTTTTTTATGCTTTCAGGTATGTATTTTTATGCTGCATACTTCTGTATTTTTAGTATGCCATAAACAATATACATTTGATACAATATATAAAAAGCCTTATATTCCAGAAAATTTAATTGAAGAAATAAAGAAATCTAATGTTTTATTGATACCAAGAGAGAATTTTAGAGGAAAAGAAGGGACATTTTTCCCCGAGGAAACATATATTCTTTTTACTTATCTAAGAGAGAATCTTAAGGATAAAGAGATAAATATTGAAATTTGTACATCAGATGAGGAGTATCAAGAACTTGAGTTACACAGTGAACTGGTAAATATTGCCGAGATAATAGTTGAATCTGGACTTTTTTCAATTATTACTAGCATGATTGCAGCATATTTATATGATCTTTTAAAGAAGCATAACAGAAAAGATATTAGTACAAGTGTAAATATTACTGTTGAAAAAAAGGGCAAATCTAAGACGGTTCATTATGAGGGAAGTATTGAAAATTTTGAAAGTGCAATGAAAAGTGTAGAAGAGCATATTTTTAAGTAGGTGAGTTGCATGGATTTAAACCGAATAAAAGAATACCTTAGATTAAAAAAAGTAGATTTTGATGATGATATAATTAAGCAGTTAGGTGAATTAAAAAAAGCTGCAGTTAAAGCAGAAAATGAAAAGCAGGCTAATGAAATTTGGTGTCTAGAAATGATTAGTAATATTCAAAAGATGTATCTAAATATGTTTGCTTTATTAAAAAAAGGGGAATATGATAATTACTTTAGTGCATGGACATTACTAGAACGAATAGATATAAATCTGGCTCACTTAAGAGGGGTGTTTCACTATGCATATGATGAGTTTTATTTGGATTTTATAGGAAATATAATAAGGCAATATGAAAAGCTATTTCCATATGAGTATTTTATGAGTAGAGAAACAATAATAAAAAAAGTACACTGTTCTATTTGTGGAAAGGTAAATACAATTAGAAATCATTGTGAGCATCAAGTTGGTAAAATATATATGGGAGAGATGTGTTGTAACATAGTAGATGATTTTGAGTTTTTGGGAATGGCTATAGTAAAGAAACCATTTGATAAATATACTGTGTTATTTCCAGAAGGGAAAAAGTACAATTACTTTATGTTAGATGGACTAATGACACGAATTGATGACCCGTATAGTAGGTGGTATGTAGAAATATTAGAACAAGAAAATCCTATATACAAGAATGTAGGGAGAAATGATAAATGTCCTTGTGGTTCGGGGAAAAAATATAAGAAATGTTGTTTAGGAACAAAAGGAACAATAACTAAACATCATAAAATTATTTTAATGGACAATACTGATGTAGCGCCATTACCATTAACCATGGGAGGAACTTGGGAAAATTAAATTACAATTATAGTCGTATAAGATACTTTACAGTAGGCTAATGGTATAAATTTTAAGTAGTACTAGATAGTTTAAATTAGCTTCTAAGAGTACGGCGTCAGTTCGTCGCCAAAATCTAAGATTACGGATACATAGTTGAAAATAAAAAAGGCTATATCGTTTGATAATCAAAGGGTATAGCTTTTTTTGAATAAACTATACAGGACAATTTAGTAGATTTCCTAAACCGTACGTCGTA
>CALGWE010000418.1:0-1796 GCA_937935915.1 uncultured Clostridia bacterium | reverse complement strand
CACCATGCTTCTGTGCCATAGTGTGCTTTTGTGTAATGCATCATAATCTTTGTACTCACAATACTACCTATAATGGCACCTACATTTCCAACAATTACTGCAAGGCCTAAATGCTCACCAACGCCTGGCAGTCCAATCATATATACAGTAATCATAAGCCCCATTCCAAAAGCCGTTCCTAAGTTTGTAAGGGCTGGTAATTGATATTTTTTGAAATACTGTCTAAATCTCTTATCATCGCATAATGTTAAAATTGCTGGATTATCTGAGAAATATGTAGTAAGTACACTCATAATACTTGCACCAGGTAAATCATATAGGGGCTTCATGAGCCAAGCAAGTCCTTTATTAATGAGTGCTAAGCCACCAAACTCTGTTAAAATACCTGCAAATGCACCTGCAAGTACAGCAATTGCCATAATGTAAAATACCGTATTAATTAAAAGATCAAATGAAGTATTAATCATTGTGTTAAACATATTGGCAAGTCCCATCTTACCTGATAAGGCACTAAAACCACCAAAGATTAACACGATGCAAATAACACCTTCTAAGCTAACCGCTTTTTTAATACGTGCGCCTTGCTTATTTTGTTTATTCATTTTAGCATTTCCTTTCTTGTCATTTCATTCTAGTATCATTCTAGTCTAATAATAGAATAACTCATGTTATCATGACTCATTCCACTTATACATATAATTTGTATTATAGGACATTTCTGTCATTATCGCAACCAAGTAGCGCATAAATATTAGTGTACATTGTTGAAAATAGGTATATAATAATAAAAGACATAGGCCAATAAAATATGGCTTAGGGAGGAAAACATATGACTACAATTAATCGTAATGACCCATGTTGGTGTGGCAGTGGGCAAAAATACAAAAAATGCCACCTTGCTTTTGATGAAAAGCTTGCACTTTTAGAACGCCAAGGCGAAGAAGTCCCACCAAGAAAAATTATTAAAACAAAAGCAGATATTGAAGGCATCAAAAAAGCCGCTGCTATAAATAATGCTATTTTAGATTTAGTAGGTACTAAAATTTGTGCAGGTATGAATACAGAAGAAATCAATACACTTGTTCACAATTATACAATTAAACATGGTGGAATTCCTGCACCACTTAACTACTCTGGTTATCCAAAAAGTGTGTGCGTTTCTATCAATAACGTTGTATGCCACGGGATCCCTTCTGAGGATACAATCTTAAAAGATGGTGACATCGTTAACGTAGACGTTACAACTATTGTAAATGGTTACTACGCTGATGCTTCACGTATGTACATGATTGGTGAAGTTTCACCAGAAGCTAAACGTCTTGTAGAAGTTGCTAGAGAATGCCTTATCAAAGGGGTTGAAGCTGTTAAACCATGGGGGCATGTAGGTGATATCGGCGCAGCTGTTCATGCACACGCTAAAGCTAATGGCTACTCTGTCGTTATCGATCTCGGTGGTCATGGCGTAGGAAATGACTTCCACGAAGAACCATTCGTCCCTCATGTAGGAGAAGAAGGCGAAGGCATGCTCCTCGTACCTGGAATGGTCCTTACTGTAGAACCAATGATTAATGCAGGTGACTATGAAGTTTACATTGATGAAGAAGATGATTGGACTGTTTATACAGAAGATGGTTCACTTTCAGCACAATGGGAACATACTATTTTAGTTACTGAAGATGGTATTGAAATACTTGCTTACTAAAAAGGGTACCTACGAAATTTCGTAGGGCCTTTTATTTTTTTCTGGGCACCCCAAAAAAGGTGTCATATCTCGCGAATATATGCTCCATATGACA
>CALGWE010000417.1:0-8255 GCA_937935915.1 uncultured Clostridia bacterium | reverse complement strand
TAATAAAATTTGATCAATACTACTTTGAGCCAATTGTTGATCCTCATAGTTATCTTCTTCAAAAATAGCTTCTCTTTTAAATCTTGTAGCGCCTTTTATAGACTCTTCAAAATTTATAATAGTTGGTACTACTTTAGCACTTGGTTCTACTACATTATTTTTCGCAAACTCTACCGCCTCTTCTAATTGTTTAGCTTGTACTGATTTTACAACTTCACCATTTACTAAACAATCATAACGTTTGCTACTTACCTGCATGGTGCTACCTAGTACTTCTTCTATCTTTCTTTGGTCTATCGTTTCTTCCTCTTTTTCAGTCAAAAACTTACCCATAGTTTGAAGCGTATTATAAATGTCATCTGTCAGTCTAATGCGTGGTTCTCTAGCTTCTACGCCGTGATCTTCTTCAGATGATAAAATTGCTTTTTCTTCTATTTTTTTATCATCATCTTCATCTAACATAGATAACTCTAATCTGCCTTGTCTTAAATAGTATTTATCAAATTTATTCATAATCTCCCCCCATGTGTACATCAATAAATTTTATTCTACTACTTCTACTTTTTCCTCAATAACTTTCCATAACTCTTCTTTCCCTTGTTTTGTCTCTGAAGAAAAAGCAATAAGTTTATCTTGAGGTGTTAAGCCTAACCCTTTACGAATTACAGATAAGTGTTTTTGCACTTGACTACGTTTAATCTTATCCATTTTAGTAGCTACTACGATTACTTCATCATGATAATGTGAAATCCAATCGTACATCATTTTATCATTTGCACCTACTTCGTGTCTGATATCAATTAAAAGAATGATTTTTTTAAGGTTTTCTCTCTCTTGAAGATATCCTTCAATAAGTTTACCCCATTTCTCTCTCTCTGCCTTAGACACTTTAGCGTAACCATACCCTGGTAAGTCTACAAACATATAAGTATCTTGAACTGAATAAAAGTTAATTGTTTGTGTTTTACCTGGCTGTGAACTTGTTCTAGCTAATGCTTTTCTGTTTAATAATGTATTAAGAAGTGATGATTTCCCTACATTTGATTTTCCTGCGAATGCGATTTCTGGCATTTCATGTACTGGGAATTGTGATGCTTTCCCTGCTGTAATAACCATTTCTGCTTTTGTTACGTTCATTTAATTTCTCCTTTATGCCGTCTCTTTTATGCAAATACATGTGCAAGTACATCATTCATAGTTGTAGCATAAACAATATTTAAGCCCTCTACAATGCTTGCATCCATTTCATCTACATTTTTCTTGTTTTGTACAGGTACAATGATTTCGTTAATATTAGCACGTTTTGCTGCCAACAACTTCTCTTTTAAACCACCAATTGGTAATACTCGTCCTGTAATTGTAATTTCACCTGTCATAGCTAAATTAGCTTTAACTGGTTTTTCTGTAAGTGCAGAAATCATAGCTGTTGCCATAGTGATTCCTGCTGATGGGCCATCTTTAGGTACTGCGCCTTCTGGAATATGGATATGTAAATCCTCTTTCTCATAAAAGTCCTCTGCCACCCCTAATTTATCCGCTTGTGAACGAATATAACTTACTGCGGCTTGTGCAGATTCTTTCATTACATCTCCTAATTTCCCTGTGAGTTGTAGGCGTCCTTTACCTTTCATACGACCAACTTCAATAGATAGTGTATCTCCACCAACGCTAGTCCATGCAAGACCTCTTACTATACCTATCTCAGGCTGTTCATTTTTCTTATCATAAGTATAAATAGGTGCTCCTAAATACACTTTTAACTTAGCTGGTGTAACTTGAACTGTTTCTACTTCGTTTTCAACCATTTCACGCGCTACTTTTCTACAAATCTTAGCAAGTGTTCTCTCAAGATTTCTAACACCAGCTTCTTTTGTATAGTTACTAATTAAATATAATATATTCGCTTTGCTAATTTTTACATTTTTAGTTGTTAACGCATGTTTTTTAAGTTGATTTGGTAATAAATACTTTTGCGCGATCTCTAACTTCTCTGCTTCTGTATAACTATTTACTTCAATTACTTCCATACGGTCAAGAAGTGGTTTTGGAATAGTTGATAAAGTATTTGCTGTTGTAATAAATAAAGTTTTTGATAAATCTAAAGGTACTTCTAAATAGTGATCTCTAAATGCATTATTTTGATTGCTATCTAAAATTTCTAAAAGCGCTGCTGCTGGATCCCCTTTAAAATCTCCTGACATTTTATCAATCTCATCTAATAGCATAAGAGGATTCATTGATTTTGCCTCTGTTAAGCCGTATACGAAGCGACCTGGAATAGCCCCTACATAAGTTCTTCTATGTCCTCTAATCTCAGCCTCATCACGTACACCACCTAAAGAAACGCGTACATAGTTTCTACCTGTTGCTTTAGCAATAGATTTGGCAATAGAAGTTTTACCTACCCCTGGTGGTCCTACTAAACAAATAATAGGTGGCTCACCATTTGGCGCAAGCTTCTTAACTGCTAAGTACTCAAGGACACGTTCTTTAACTTTCGTTAAACCATAGTGTTCTTTTTCAAGTACTGTAGAAGCCTTTTTAATATCTAAGTTTTCTTTAGTCTCTGTGCCCCATGGTAAATCTAATACTGTTTCAATATATCCTCTAATTGTACCACTTTCTGGTGATGCTGTAGCAGTTTTCTTAAGTCTATTGATTTCTTTTTCGATTTTAGTTCTAATTTCTTCTGGTAATTCAAGTGACTTAAGTTTAGCTTCATATTTATCTAAATCAGCTTGAAGCCCATCTTTATCACCTAATTCATCTTGAATAATCTTAATTTGTTCTCTTAAGAAGTACTCTTTTTGAGATTTATCAATGTTCTTTTTAACTTTAGTATAAATATCTTTCTGAATATCTAAAATATCAATCTCTGAATTTAAGATCTCAGCCACTTTATACATTCTTTCATTGAGATTTAAGCAACCTAATACCTCTTGTTTTTTCTCAACTTCTACAGGAATATGCCCAATCATAAGGTCAATCATTTCTACACTATCTTTAACCCCTAATATCCCATATAATACTTCATCTGTAATACGTGGGCTAAGTTCTGCATAACGCTCGAAAAGTTCACCTATTGTACGAAGTAATGCTTCATACTCTGTATCCATTACTTTTTCTTCTTTAATAATTTCAATGTTTGCCGATATATATTCCTCATCTGCAAGACTAAGCATTTTAGCACGTGCTCTTCCTTTTACAAGTATTTTAACTTGTCCTTCAGCAACCTTCACCATTTGCTTAATGTGTACAAGTGTACCTACTGTATATAAGTCTTCTTCTTTAGGCTCGTCTATGCTAGCATCTTTTTGTGCAACTACAAAAAGCATTTCATCATTTTTCATAGCTTCTTCAATAGCCTTTAATGATTTTGGACGACCTACATCAAAATGCATTACCATCTCTGGGAATACAGTAATCCCTCTAAGTGGTAATACCGGAATTTCATTTATTTCTTTATTCATATATCCACCCTCTTAATTTTTGCATTATTTCTACTTGGGCATTACAAGATTATATCCTCTTAAGCATGAATTGCACGATTTGCTGCATCTATAATACTTTCTCCGAAAACGTGTGTGATCATTTCCTCAACTGTTTCTACTGGTATGACATCTATATCTATTTCTTTGAATAATTCTTGCATATTATCTTTAGGAATAATTACTTTCTTAACGCCCGCTTCTTTGGCTGCCATAATTTTTTCATATACACCACCAACTGAGCAAACTAATCCTTGAATAGATACCTCACCTGTCATAGCCACTTCATTTGGAATAGGTTTATTAAATATGGCTGAATATAATGCACATAAAATAGCTATTCCAGCTGATGGACCATCTACAGGTAAACCCGAAGTAAAATTAACATGTAGTAAATATTCGTCTATATTTACATTATATCTCATTTCTAAAATTGTGAGTACATTTTCTATGGAATTTGCGGCCATACTTTTTCTCTTAGCTGTACTCGTACGCATTTTTAAATCTTCCTGTTCAATAATCCCAGTAACCTTTAGTTTACCACCTTTTTGCTTCATATGAAAAGCTATAGCTTCTATATCTAGCAAAAGTCCGGTATTTAATCCAGTAACAGCAAGTCCATTAACTTTCCCTATACTAGCTTTAGTGGCATCTACCTTTTTACTATAACGTTTATGATAATGACCTGCTTTTACAACCCATTCAACATCTTTAGCTGATATTCTCATTTTGCCATCAAGTCTTACTAAGCTGTATGCTGTTTGCAACATATTAACCGTATCACGACCATTTTCACAGTACTCACCAATAAGTGTTCTTGCTTCATTATCTATTTCAATATTCTCTCTACCTACTGTGTGGTCTACAATAGATAGAATATCATTATATGATAAATCTTTAAAGAAGATTTCCATACACCTTGAACGAAGTGCAGGTGGTATGTCTTCTGGTCCCTTAGTAGTGGCACCTACCAGACGAAAATCTGCTGGCAAGCCATTTCTAAATACATCATGTATATCTCTTGGAATATTCTCATCGTCCTCTGAATAATAGGCACTCTCTAAAAATACCTTTCTATCTTCTAACACCTTAAGCAATTTATTCATTTGTACACCATGTAGTTCTCCGATTTCATCAATAAACAAAATACCACCATGAGCTTTCGTTACAGCACCCGGCTTAGGTTGAGGTACTCCTGCTTGTCCATAAGCACCTGCTCCCTGATAAATAGGATCATGTACAGACCCAATAAGTGGATCTGCAATACTTCTTTCATCAAATCGTAGTGTTGTAGCATCTAACTCTATAAACTTTGCATTTAATGCAAAAGGTGTACCTGGTGAATGTTTGGCAATCTCCAAAGCAATTCTTGCTGCTGCCGTCTTACCTATACCTGGATTTCCATAGATTAAAACATGCTGTGGATTTGGACCACATAAGGCGATTTTAAGCGCCTTCATCCCTTCTTCTTGCCCAATAATATCTTTTTCTTCTTTAGGTCTTAGTTTCTCAGACAATGGTTCTGTTAAGCTTATTGCTCTAAGTTCGTGCATCTTCTCTAACTTTCTACTTGACTCAGTATATATGTTAGATTTAGTAGCTGTTTGACTTTTGAGTTGTAATAAAAAATACATGCCTATTACACATGTAAAAACTAGCTGTACACCTATCATCAATTTTTCTAACATAAAAAGTCCTCCTGCTCATAGTTATATACTTTATTCAAGTATTGCCAATAAGCAGGAAAAGGATACAGTTTATAAAATAGAAATAGGTGCCTAAAAACAATTTCTTAGGCACCTATTTTAGCTTAATGTTAGGTCTTAAACTTAATAATAAATTCAAATTACTAAGCCGACTCATTATTAGATTTTTTATTTTTATCTCTAGGATTTGTTCTATCGTTGTAAACAAGTGTAGGTTGTTTACCCTCCTTGATTACTTCTTCATGGATAATAACCTTTTCTAATGCATCACCCATAGAAGGTGCTTCATACATAATATCTCTCATAATATTTTCGAAGATTGCACGAAGCCCCCTTGCACCAGTTTGTCTCTCAATAGCAAGTTCTGCTACTGCAACTAATGCATCTTTATCAAATTCTAGATTGATATTATCTAATTGGAATAATTTCTTATATTGTCTTTCAAGAGCATTTTTAGGCTCTGTTAAGATTTTTATAAGTGCATCTTTATCTAAGCTATCTAGTGAAACGATTGCAGGAATACGTCCAATAAACTCTGGAATTAAACCAAATTTTATAAGGTCTTGTGGTTCTACTTGTCTATAGATTTCTCCTACACTTTTATCTTTTTTACTTACGACGTTTGCACCAAATCCCATTGTTTTCTTACCAGTTCTATTTTCAATAATCTTTTCAAGACCATCGAAAGCTCCACCACAGATGAATAGGATATTAGTAGTATCAATTTGGATAAATTCTTGATGTGGATGTTTTCTTCCACCTTGTGGTGGTACAGATGCTACAGTTCCTTCTAAGATTTTAAGAAGTGCTTGTTGTACACCCTCACCACTTACATCACGTGTAATAGATGGATTCTCAGATTTTCTAGAAATCTTATCAATCTCATCAATATAGATGATACCCATTTGTGCTTTTTCTACGTCATAATTAGCAGCTTGGATAAGTTTTAATAAGATGTTTTCAACATCTTCGCCTACATAACCAGCTTCTGTTAATGAAGTAGCATCCGCAATAGCAAATGGTACATTTAGCATTTTTGCAAGTGTTTGTGCGAGAAGTGTTTTACCTGAACCTGTAGGACCTAAAAGTAAAATATTACTTTTTTGAATCTCAACATCATCATTTTTACTAGGTGCTTTATTAATACGTTTGTAATGATTGTATACAGAAACCGCCAATGCCTTTTTAGCTTCTTCTTGACCAATAACATATTCATCAAGATGTGCTTTAATTTCTTGTGGTTTTGGAATATCCATTAAATCTGATTCTTCGTAACTTGTTTCAAGCTCTTCTTCAATAATTTCTGAACATAATTCAATACACTCATCACAAATATATACATTTGGTCCTGCTATAAGTCTTTTAACTTGTTCTTGTGTTTTACCACAAAATGAACATCTAAGTTGTTTTGTATCATCAAACTTTGTTGGCATTCTGCACCTCCTTTTTACTATTTAGATTCAATTACTCTATCAATTAAGCCGTATTTAAGTGCTTCTTCTGCTGTCATATAATTGTCACGCTCAGTGTCGTTACAGATTGTTTCATAGTCTTGACCAGTAAATTCAGCCATCATTGTATTCATACGTTTTTTAATACGAATAATATGTTCAGCTGTAATTTGAATATCTGTTGCTTGACCTTTTGCTCCACCAAGTGGTTGGTGAATCATGATTTCTGCATTTGGAAGCGCTAAACGTTTACCTTTTGTTCCTCCTGCGAGTAAAAAGGCACCCATACTTGCTGCCATGCCCATGCAGATTGTTGATACGTCACATTTGATATAATTCATTGTATCATAAATAGCCATACCAGCTGAAATTGATCCACCTGGGCTATTGATATAGAGCATAATATCTTTATCTGGATCTTCAGCTTCAAGGAATAATAATTGAGCTACTACAAGGTTAGCTGTTACTTGATTAACCTCATCTCCTAAAATAATGATACGGTCTTTTAATAGTCTTGAATAAATATCATATGAACGCTCACCCCTATTGGTTTGTTCAACGACCATTGGAACTAAACTCATTTTCATAGCCTCCTCACATCATTTTATATTGCTAACTATAATCTTTATTATATATTGTCCCAAATATTTCTGACAATACACAAATGCCGAGCTGTGGAATAAAGGATTTATCCCTTTATTCCCTAACTCGCATTTTAAGATTACTTATATTATTTTTCTACAACGTTAGCAGATTCTGTAATAACTTTAGCTGCATTTTGAACTCTAATGTCTTGTTTTAATGCTTCTAATTGGAATCCATCAAATGTTTTTTTGATATCTTCGAATTTCATGTTGTAGTGTAATGCAATGTGTTTTAATTCTTCATCTGCTTCTTCTTCAGAAACTGTGATGTTTTCTACTTCTGCAACTTTTTCAAGTACAAGACGTGTAGCAATTTGTTTTTCAGAGTCAGCTTTGAAGTTTTCTCTGAAAGCTTCCATTGTTTGTCCTGTGAATTGTAAGTATTGTTCTAATTGTAAACCTTGAGCTTGCATACGGCTAGCGAATGTTTGTACGTTTCTGTCAACGTTTTCTTCGATCATAGCTTCTGGTACTTCAATGTTAGCATTTTCTACTGCTTTGTCAATTGCTTGTTGTTCTGCAGCTGCTTTGTTTGCTGTTTCTTTTTCTTTTTCAAGTTTTGCCTTAACATCAGCTTTGTATTCAGCTAATGTTTCAAATTCTGAAATATCTGCTGCGAATTCATCGTTGATTTCTGGTAATTCGTTTACTGTGATAGATTTAACTGTTACTTTGAACATTGCTGGTTTACCTGCAAGAGCAGCTACGTGGTATTCAGCTGGGAATGTAACGTTAACTTCTACTTCTTCACCAATGTTTTTACCGATTAATTGATCTTCGAAGTTATCGATGAATGATTTTGAACCAATTACTAATGGGTAATCTGTTCCTTTACCACCTTCGAATGCTTCACCATCTACGAAACCTTCGAAATCGATTGTTGTTTTGTCTTGTGGCATAACAGCTCTGTCTGTTACTGAGATTTCACGAGCATTTTTTTGTGCTTCTGCAGCTACTTTTGCATCT
>CALGWE010000416.1:0-4072 GCA_937935915.1 uncultured Clostridia bacterium | reverse complement strand
AATTCAACATCCTGGAGATATTGGCAGAATAGCAGAGGAAGATGGAAGAGAGCCAAAATAAAGTAAAAAAGGAGAGATAGAGATGTTAAAAGAAATATACGAAAAGTTGGATGTGTATAGAAAACAAATCACACCATTTGTTGAATTGAGTGAAATTGAAAAGAAACAAGAAGAGTTGGGAATAAAATTTCCAGATAGAATGGTAGAGTTTTACCAGTATTTTGGAAATGATAATGCAATTCTATCTGCTGACTACATATTTGATAAGCTTGAGGATATTAGAATTGAAGATAATGCCCTTTGTATTGGATATATGGAACAATTAGGTGCAAGATTAGGTATAAAATTAATGGATTTGGGAACTAAAAGTCCATCGATTTGCTATAAAAGAAAGAATCAAGATATATGGTTTAATGAAGAAGGAGCAGATATAATTTTCTTTTTCCGAGCAGCATGTTGGCAGATAATGATTTCTATGCAAGGAGTTGCAAGAACAGAAATGTCTGAGAACCAATTTAAAAAATTAATCGGTGAAGGATTCAATTATTTAAATGACCAAAAATTATTTTTGCTAAGTCCTGTTATTCCTGTGGTTGCAGAAGATATTTTAGGATGTTATTTAGTTAGAGATGGACTTTTATACTTGGGAACAAATAAGGAGGATGATGTATTAGAAGAATTCGAGGAAAAATTTGATTTAGATTTAGATTGGTTGTAAGAAGAATCAATTCAATTATGTCACCATATATGGACATATTATCATCTTATATTTATCTAGTACCTTTAGTTTTGTTATTGCCAGGTAATGGTGATAACGAAAGAGTTATTCAGATATATCATCTAGTAGATTTTTGCATTTGAGAAACACAAAAGGGACATAAATTGCTAAATGGATGTAGTAGTCTTTGATAGATGTTGATTCACACATTATTTACACCTAGCATGTGCAAATTAAAAACCATTTTTTACAACTTTTATTTTACGTTAAAACAACCTATTTTCAAATTATAATCACTAGATATTTCAAATTATAAAAGCTATACAACAGTATAAAAAAACTGACTTATTAAGTCAGTTCGATTTCATTTTGAGCAATCATTACGATTTCTGTATTGATAGTTTCTACTTTATTTGTAGCACCTAGAATAAGACATTTTTCAATGAGGTTATTAAGCTTTCTAATGGAACCATTACTACAGGAAATGATGGCCTCTATACTATTAGCATCAAAAATAGGTGTTGTAACACCACATGATTTAAGCCTGGTAAGAATGTATTCTTCAGTTTCTTCTCGATTAATGCCTTCAAAGTTATAACTAATAATAATACGTTGTTTCAAGGCTTCATGGACTTGTTTAGACAGAATGTTATTAAGTACTGGTTGCCCTATTAAAATGAAGATGGCATGATTTTTTGAATCCATTTCAAAGTTTAAAAGCAGCTTAATATCATTAAGTACATCTGTTTTAAGATATTGTGCTTCATCGATTATAATGACAGGGACAATCTTTTTACTTTTAACCAAGGTAACAATGCAATCTCGGATTTGATTAAAAACGTCAATCTTTTTGCAAGCAGGTTCAAGTCCTAAACCATAGGCTAGTGTCCTATAAAACTCAGGAACTGTAACTGTTGAAAGAGGAATATAAACTACTTTATAAAGATTACTATTTAGTCCCGTTGTAAAACATCTCATAGCATAAGTTTTTCCTACGCCTGCAAGCCCTGTGAATAAACCTATCCCACGTGTGTTTTTAAGATATTCAAAACGTCCTTTGGCTTGTTTAAAATCCTTAGTTTCCATACATTGCTTTTCTGAAATTTCCTTTTGAAAAGGATTAAATGTCATACCCCAATAACTTTTATACATAGTATTCACTCCTCACTTATATCTGAAAAATCCATACGTTTTTTACGTTTAATCTTAGCATTATCAACTTTATTCACAAGATGAATTGTTTCAAGTAGCTTATGATCATCACTAAAAATATAAGCTTCATCTGGCTGGCTTGGAAGATAGCGTAACTTAATTCTTTTACCTATATACTGCATAGGTACCTCATAAATTTGTTGACCGATTACGACGGTAGCATCACTATAAACACGTCTTTCAATACGATGTAGAAAATGTTGATTAAGTAGTTCACATGGGACATGTTTAATGCAATCATAATCTTTAAGATAACGGTCTCTAGGTGTAGTAGAAATACTGGAATGTACTGCGTTGTTATAATACTTATTTAGGTAGCTCCAGTAGTCCTCATTAAGCTTGTCTAAGCTTTGATAAGTTGACCAATCTAAACCATTGATCCAGCCATCCTTAATGGTTCTAAAACTGCGTTCAATTTTACCTTTTCCTTGTGGTGTATAAGGTTTACTATGAATAAGTGTAATGCCCAAAGAGGCACAGATATAACCTAGTTGTTCATTACGATAACTACTGCCATTATCTACAAACAATTTTTTAGGTACCCCATACTTTGCAATAGCTTTTTTAAAAGCATCTTGCATGTTAGCGGCAGTATCATTAAAGTAGAATTCACCATGGACAAGTAACCGTGAAGCATCATCAATAAAAGCAATAAGATAAGTTTTTTTCTTAATACCGTTTATTGTAAGAATAGGGCCATGAGAAGAATCTGCTTGCCAACAATCATTAGCAAAAGCCATTTCAAAAGCTCTACGATCTTCAGGCATCAGTTGACTACGTTTTAAATCATTATCACGGATGTACCTTAAAACTGTGGCAAGGGAAGTTTGAGATTGTTTAATGGCACCTTCTTCAATGAGTTTGTGATAAATCAAAGTACCTGTAATATAAGGAAATTTTTCTTTAAGCTCATGAATTCTAAGAGTAGCCTTGTCGTTAAGCACTCTAGGTCGCCCCCTATCACTACGTGGCTTAGGAATAAGTGCATCAAAGCCACCATGTTTGTAGTCAAGATACCAGTTTTTAAAAGTATCAGCTGCAAAACGTTCAGTTTTTCCAGTGGGTAAAAGATGCTCACGTTTAGCAAGCTCTCTAAAAAAGTAGGATTTAGAGGGCCCTTCATACGTATTATTTACCACAGGTGCAATGAGGGAAAACTTAAAAAGTGCTATTTCACGAAGTGTTTTTTCGTCCATAACTAGCCTCCTATTGATGTAATTTGCTATAAATAAAGCTTAACAAGGAGAGTGACGTAAATCTATGCAAAAGTTATGTGGTAGGGTTAAAACTAAGAAATATTGCTGCCTAAGTAAACAGGTTTAGGGAAAATAAAGCGAAATTTTTGCATAAGAAAAGCCCACCGCGTGTAGAAAAAGAATTCAGAAATAAAGGTAGGCCTAGATAGAATAAGCTGTAACATAGAAGAAAAGTTCATAGCATCAAAAAACTGAAGTTCTCTAAGTACAAGTTTACATTCATTTTCAAAACTGAGAAGTCGTTTAATAAAAAAAGAAATGAGTTCATAAGAAATGTTGTATTTACGAGCTGTCTGAGAGAGTGTTTGTTTATTGATAAAAACCTTAGAAGTAATTTGAAGGAAAGCCGTAAGACCATAGATACTATATGGAATAATATCATTAGGAAGTATAGCATGAGTAGCATTACAAGAAATACATTGTAGTCGTAATACTTTTAGGGAATGCTCTTGCAACGTATCATTTTCAAGATATAAAACATGTCTTTCATAAAAACCGTGCCTATGCCAAGCATGCTGAGCACCACATTTAGGACAAATATAATCAAAATCTATATAATTATTAGAAATATTTTCCATATACCCCTTTAAATCTATTTGAAAGTGTAGTATCATAATCCCGTAGTATCCTAGTCCTTTCTAGGATGTTTAGATTTGGAGGAGATACCTTGGTGAGGGAATGGCTCCTCCATTTCTTTATTTTATGGTAATATTTAGAATAGTTATAGGGGTAAGCCAATGTGAAATATAATTTACACAATGGCTTACCCCTTTTATATTTGCTAGGTGATTGACTTTTGCAAAAAACTGCGTTTTTTGAGGGCATATAATCCGCAAGTCTACAGTAAGGCTGTTAGAAAACTTAATAAACAATCTAAAGAAGCATA
>CALGWE010000415.1:0-5849 GCA_937935915.1 uncultured Clostridia bacterium | reverse complement strand
AGGGCCTGATGTGGCAATGCAAGTTACAAATGATGTGCCACTTAACTTTGCCATGCGTGGGGCAGCTACCAATCTTAGACAATTCCCTGACTATGAAGAAGTGGCAAGTCGTTTCTATGATAGCGCAAAAGTGCCATATGATTTTGATGGAGCTTCTTATGCACTACCTGAAACAGAAACATTCTTTATGCTTTTCTATAGAAAAGATATTTTAAAAGAATTAGGGCTTGAAGTACCTCAGACATGGGATGAAGTCAAAACTTGTTTATCTGTGCTTAGCAAAAATAATATGGAAGTGGGATTACCTGTTATTAATGTTTTAAATGCAGATATGATCTATGGTAACTTTTTATATCAAAAAGGTGGACAATTTTATACAGATGATGCTAAAGCCTCAGCTTTAGATAGTGATTTAGGTGTTAGTGCCTTCAAGGAATGGGTTAAATACTATACGGACTATACACTTACAAGGGAATATGACTTTGTAAGTAGATTTAGGACAGGAGAAGTACCTCTTGGGATTGCTGATTATCAAACTTATAATACACTTCAAGTTTCAGCACCAGAAATTGATGGATTATGGGGTTTCACTAAGATGCCGGGTACAGTAAGTGATGATGGCAGCGTCAATACAAGTTCTACAGCAGGTGGAACAGGTATGATTATTTTAGAGGGGTCAAAAGATAAAGAAGCTGCCTGGGAATATATGAAATGGTGGACATCTGAAGAGGTTCAATTACAATATGGCCGTGAAATGGAAGGCTTAATGGGGGCAGCAGCTAGATATCCAACTGCCAATAAAGAAGCACTCTCTAAATTACCTTGGCCAATACAAGATTACAAAAACTTAGAGCTTCAACTTGAGACCGTTAAAGGTATTCCGCAAGTACCAGGTGGTTATTATACAGCCAGAAATGTAAACAATGCCTTATATAAAGTCGTTGTAGATAAAGAAGTAGGCGCAAGGGAAGCTTTAATGGATGCTGTAAGATATATTGATGATGAAATCACCAATAAGCGTAAGGAATTTGGATTAGAGAAGTAGTAGTGGGGAGGGAAAAAGATGGGAAAACCAACTAAGGTAAGTACGTCTGCCTTAAATCCTACCATGGATATTAAAGCCAAGAAAGAAAACACCTTATGGAAAGAAATAAAGAAAAACAAACAATCCTATTTACTGTTAGCACCATACTTTATATTGTTTACAGTATTTACAGTGCTACCAGTACTTATTTCGATCTTCTTTAGTTTTACGAATTTTAACATGCTTGAATTACCTAAGTTTGTAGGTTGGGATAATTATATGAGATTGTTTTTAGAAGATGATATCTTCGTTATAGCAGTTAAAAATACATTATTATTTGCAGTTATTACAGGGCCAGTCAGTTATTTTGCTTGTTTCGTATTTGCATGGATTATTAATGAACTCAAACCTAAACTAAGAGCATTAATGACACTTATTTTCTATGCACCTTCTATTGCAGGTAATGTCTATTTCATCTGGACGATTGTATTTAGTGGGGATAGACAAGGGTATATGAATGGGCTTTTATTAAACTTAGGGATTATTAGTCAGCCTATTATTTGGTTTAAAGATGCCAAATATATCTTACCAATCTTAATCGTTGTACAGTTATGGCTTAGTTTAGGAACAGGTTTCCTTGCCTTTATTGCCGGACTTCAAACAGTAGATAAATCACTTTATGAAGCTGGGGCTGTAGATGGGATTAAAAATAGATGGCAAGAGTTATGGTATATTACACTGCCATCTATGAAACCTCAACTGATGTTTGGTGCGGTTATGCAGATCACACAGTCTTTCGCAGTATCTGATGTATCCATCCAATTAGCAGGTTCACCAAGTGTTAACTATGCAGGTTCAACCATTGTAACTCACCTTATTGACTATGGTACTTTAAGATTTGAGATGGGGTATGCCTCAGCTATAGCAACCATACTATTCTTAGTGATGATTGTGACCAATAAAGTTGTTCAAAGATTACTTAGAAAGGTGGGAAGCTAAAATGAAGAAGAGAAGACTTTTAAAGAAGCGCAAAAAGCGTTTAAATCGTTCATTAGGTGGAGATATAGCACTCTTTATATTTTTAGCGATTGTAGGTGCCTTCATGGCATTGCCACTTGTTTATAACTTAAATACAGCCTTTAAACCGCTGAATGAGATTTATAAATTCCCACCAACTATTTTTGTACATAACCCTACAACAGATAACTTCGCAGATTTAGGTGTTATCCTATCTAATTCATGGGTACCACTTAGTAGATACATTTTTAATACAGTGATTATTACAGGACTTAGTGTAGTGGGGCATGTTATTTTAGCTTCAGCTGCAGCTTATCCACTTGCTAAACATAAATTTCCCGGGAAAAATATATTGTTTACTATCGTTGTCTTATCATTGATGTTCTCATACAATGTTACAGCCATTCCTAACTATATGATTATTTCTAAGTTAGGGATCAACAACAATTACTTGGCAATTATTTTACCATCCTTTGCAAGTTCCTTAGGACTTTATCTGATGAAACAATTTATGGAGCAGCTTCCAGACTCTTTAATTGAGTCAGCTAGACTTGATGGGGCTTCAGAGCTTAAGATTTTCTGGTCAATTATTATGCCAAATGTTAAGCCGGCTTGGCTCACATTAATCATTTTAATGTTCCAACAAGTTTGGGGAAATACTGGTGGATACTTCTTAAGAGATGAACAGCTCAAACCACTTAACTATGCTATTAACCAAATTGCCCTTGGTGGGGTGGCCAGAGCAGGTGCGGCTAGTGCAGGGGCATTAATACTTATGAGTGTACCAATTTTACTCTTTGTATTTAGTCAAAGTCATATTATCGAGACAATGGCTACATCAGGTATGAAGGATTAGGGGGGATTAAGGTGAAAGAAAAGAAAAAGCTATTTGCTATATGCCTTTGTATGCTGCTAATAGTATCTCAGGCCTTAGTAACCTATGGTAGTACAGTGCCTTATAAAAGTTATACCTATGATTACTGGGAATTTGTAGCACCTACGCCAGTACCTTATATACCACTTAAAAGCATATCAGGTGAAAGCTTAGGTGTTGGAAAATTTGTATTACCTACAGATTTAGTAGTAGATGAAGATGAAAATATTTATGTATTAGATGCAGGGAGTAATCGCATCGTTGTATTTGATAAAAATTTTAAATTAGTGCGTGAAATTACAGAGTTTGATAATGAAGGAAAGACGGATACTTTTAATAATCCAAATGGATTATGTATTAGTGATAGAGGCACTTTATATGTAGCAGATACAGATAATCATCGTATTGTAGAAATGACAGCAGAAGGTAAGCTGAATCGTATTTATACTGCGCCCAATGATGCCACATTAGGCAGTGACTTCGTCTTTTTACCTATGAAGGTAACTGTTGACTCAGCGGATCGTGTATATGTGGTGGCTAAAAATGTATTTCAAGGACTTATTAGCTTTGATGATACAGGTAAGTTCTTAGGCTACTTTGGAACAATCAAGGTTCAAGTTAGTCCTATAGATTGGTTCTGGCGTTTAGTAGCAACCAAAGCGCAACGTGCTAAGATGGCATTATTCATTCCAACAGAGTTTACCAATGTAGATATTGATGATGAAGGATTCATTTATGCAACTAACGTAGACTATAACGATCAAGAAACGATTAAGCGATTAAATCCAAGTGGTAAAAACGTCCTTATTAATTATACAAATCGTAAGATTAAAGGGGATTTAGAGTATATGATTAAGAAAGGGCCTTATAGTGGACCTAGTACTTTCTGTGATGTGAAATATCGTGATAAAGGGATTTATAGTGCCTTAGATAATACAAAAGGAAAAATCTTTACTTATGATAGTGAAGGCCATTTGCTTTATGTATTTGGGGGGATGGGAACAGCTCTAGGTACCTTTAAGAAGCCTGTGGCCCTTGAGTGTAAAAATGATAATATTTATGTTTTAGATGAAGCAAGAGGGGAGATTGTAGTCTTTAAGCCTACTGAATATGGTAGGTGTATTAATACAGCCGTTTCACTAAGATTTGATGGCGATGAAACAGCAGCCGTTGGTTATTGGGAGAGGGTACTTAAGTTAGATGCCAACTATGAACTTGCTTATGTAGGAATCGGCAAATCTTATCTTGCAGCGAACCGTAATAAAGAAGCTATGGTATATCTTAAAAAAGGTATGGATAAGAAGTATTATTCTGTAGCCTTTAAACGTTATCGTAATGAAGTTTTAAAAGCAAACCTTGGGAACATTATGACAGGACTATGTATTTTACTATTAATCATTTTTGGTGTAAAAGCGTATAAAAAATATATATTAAAAGGAAAGGGGAAAAAGGTAGATGCTTAAAGAATATTTTGAAAATCCATTGTATACCCTTACCCATCCTGTAGATGGCTTTTATACAATGAAACATGGTAAGGGGAAAACAAGTCTTATCTTTGTGAACTTATTTTTATTTTGTATTTCATATTCATTTCAAAGACAATATGCAGGCTTTGTAATAAATGAAAATAATCCACTTTCTTATAACAGTTTAATGGATATGTTTAGCATATGTTTAATTTTTGCCTTATGGTGTGTAGGCAACTGGTCCATTACAACCCTCATGAATGGGGAAGGAAAGTTTAAGGAAATTGCTATGTCAGCAGCATATGCCTTAACACCTATGATTCTGACATTTATTCCAGCAACACTGTTTAGTAACTTACTTGTAGAAGCTGAGAAAGAATTTTACTTCATTATAATGGGCATTGCAATCTTTTGGTTTTTAGTCCTTTTATTTGTAGGCACAATGAGTGTACATAATTATACAGTAGCTAAAACAGTACAAACAATATTTCTTACCTTTATAAGTATTATGATTATCTTATTTATCATGTTACTTGTAGGGTCACTTATAAACCAGGTATATAACTTCTTTAGAAGTCTTTACACTGAGATTATATATAGGATTTAGGGGGGGCTAAATAGTGAAAAAGATGATGATGAAAAAGCGTATACGTAAATACATCATAGTAACGGCCCTTATTCTTATAGCTATAGTAGTTGCCACACTTTATCTTAAATATATTAATGTAAGTTATGACACTACACACTTAAAAGCAGAATGTATGAAAGAAGAAGGTCAAAGTTTTAAAGCCATTACTAAAGGCAAGAAGCTACCAGGCATGAGCCTTGCAGCAAGTAATGAGAGATTAAGTCTTTATATTAATGAGCGCGATGCCAGTATAGCAGTCAAAGATCAAAAAACAGGTGCAACTTGGTATTCTAATCCTGTTAAAGCAAATCAGGATATAGTAGCCAATAACACTGAAAAAGATTATATGACCTCACAAATGACTGTAACTTATTATGATGCCAAACGTAATGAATGTATTTTTACGACTAATAAAGATAGTGTTGCTAAAGAACAATTTGAAATCGAAAATATTAAAGACGGTGTACGTGTAACCTATACTTTTGGAGATTTAAGCTTAGGGGCAGATATGTTACCTAAATATATTAGTAAAGAACGCTTTGAAGAAAAAATTTTAAGTAAAGTCAGTGCAAAATCAGCAAAAGAAATTAAAAAACGTTACGTAGATTCAAAAACTAATAAAGGTAGTCTGGAGTTGCTTGAATCTTGTAAAAAATCTGAGATAATAGTAAATAAGTTATTAGGTATTTTAGAAGAAGCAGGTTATACAGAAGAAGACTTAGCTGCTGATAATGAAGCAAATGGTTATGAAATGAATCTTACAAGAGAATATTGTATTATTCCAGTAGAGTATAGACTGAAAGGGGATAAGTTAGAAGCTACAGTACCTACAGACCAAAT
>CALGWE010000414.1:0-17791 GCA_937935915.1 uncultured Clostridia bacterium | reverse complement strand
TACATTACAGTTACTTACAGTTTGAGAACCTTTTTCTAAGTCAAGTACTAACTTAATGCCTTTAAGTTCTGTTGTGACTGCCATCTCTATCACCTCCTTACACCCTTATATATGTTTTAAAAAATAACTTTCCCTAAAATTTATAAATATTTTTTTATTAATTTTCATCCTACAAATACAAACATTTTCCGGGAAATATCTTGTTTTTTCATCAGTATCTTTTTGTTATACTTTATAAGTTTAATTAAGTACAACGCAAAAATAGGAGACATTGCGAAATTCCACTTCGCATTGTCTCCTTAATAAACGCTTTTATTCTTTTTCTTTATCGCCTAATTTAAACATGCTTTCTATCTCTTATACTTATGCTCCCTTCTTTTTTGATATTTCACGCACACCTTAAGTCCCTAACCCATTTTTAAGTCCTGCTTCTTAAATATGAGGCTAAAGCCTAAATTATTTTTCATCTCTCTTTTTCCTAGACGGTCTACTAGGATTGTTCTTTGTTACCTAATCATCTGCAGTTACTTCTTATATAGCAACCTATACCCGCCAATTATAAGAAATCCATTAAAATTATAAATGGTATGTTCACTCTCTTAGACGATTAATGCCGTCATTTGTTTTTATAAAATAGTGCAAACTTACTTATAACTCTAACATCATTCCTTATGTATACAAATCACTATATACTCTAAAGCTCCTACTGATTTACGCACTTTTTATAGCCCTTGGCCTTTTCTTCTAATTTACTACCTACGCCTTTTATACCTATATCTTTTTATACCTATATCTTTTTATACCTATACCCTATTTACCCAATACCTTACTTTACCCATTTATTACCTTCTATGTCTTTAGCTAAAGATAGTTATTGCACCCTTTTTGCATATTCTTACACTATGCAGCTCTACATTTAATTTGCTCACTATTTCTCCAGCTATAAACATAAATCATATACCTTTTCTACAACTTCCTATTTTCATCACTTTACTTTTAAATCAACTTTTATTTCTTATGTACGTTTATTGTAATTATCAGTAATGGCCTGTCCATCTATATTAACGCATATTCCTAGACATTAGCTTGTATTATAAGGCCCATCTCTAGAATATGCTCTACCTTTCTGTTTTCTTTCCTTTCGATAGTCATTCAAATCTATAACTATCCCCTGCGCATTTTGATCACACGGCCGCATTTTCCCATAATAGTTGGTTATCAGCTTCTCAACACTAGTTATAACATTTACATATCTTGCACCATTTACTGCTTTTTCTTCACGCTCTACTACTTCTAATTCATCTATATCAATTGCATTTTTGCATTTTAAACTTTCGACACTAATAATTGTTAGCATACCTACTATAGGTACGATAAAAAACAATGTGCAATACAACATCTCCCATATCATATTTATCCCACCTTCTCGTGTTTTATTTTTTACTTTTTTTACCACCACCAAAGGCTATACACATGTTATACAGGATATTTTTTCCAAAATCAAGTATTATTTTTGAAATTTTTTATACATTAACCTCACTTTATGCTAACTTAAACAACTTTATGGTTAATTTTACCAAGGGATCTCCAAATGGGCACGGGAGTAATTGGTGCGACTGGGCTACACCTTCCGTAATTCGTGATAGTCTAAGTTTGATAATCAATGTAACGGTCGGAAACTCGTTCGCTCCGCTCACTTCGAACACCCTCCCTAAAATCACATTGATTATCTTCACTAAGACTATCATCGAATTACTACACAGGTAGTCCAGTCGCACCAATTACTCCCGGTTTCTATTTAGATATTCCTTAGGGATGAGAGAAGGAGGCGTTAAAGACTCTTTGGGGCTGGAGATAAGTTAATTATTCTATCATGAAAGGTAGGTAGATATAGATGGGGTTATTGTTTAACTTTATGCAGTTGGAGATTAAAATGTACAGTTATAAGGTAATGATGGATTTATCGTTTTTAGTATATAGGGTTGTAAATTGATAGGGGAATAGCTATTTTAGTATAAGAAAAATAGGGGTTAAGTTTTGGTCTAAGGCAAATAAAAAAAGAGTGCTGCATGGTTAGTTGCAGCACTCTTTTGTGAGCCGTAACGTTATTTTATTATTTAGGAAGCCATACTCTGAATCTGTTTGTGAGTACTTTGATGTTTAGTGGGAAGGCTGGTCCTTGTTCGCCGTCTACATCTGTTATAAAGCGAGTGCCTTCAGCATCTTGGTTATGACATTCTATTTTTGCTTTAGATGATGTAAAGTAGTCTATTCTACTATCCTCTAAATGTTCTCCTTGAAGTACTTTAAGGAATAATCCTGGTACCTCAAAGAATTCTACATTCTTAATACATACTATATTAAATTTACCATCTTGAATATCTGCATCTTTAGCAAGTTTAAGCATACCACCTGCCCCTTTTCCATTGAAGACAAGTACAAGAATATACTTTTCCTTTAAGACTTCAGTATCTGTTGTAATAGTCATATCCATAGCTTGATAGTTTTGGACTTCTTCAAATCCTTTAAAGTAATATGCTAATCTACCAAAGCGTTTTTTCATTTCTAAATCAACAGTATGAGATACCCCACTAAAAAGACCCATATTACATACGTTTACAAAGTACTTTTCATTTACTTTACCTATATCTATATACTGTAACTTGCCATCATTGATTAAGTTAAGGGTTTCTTCAATCTTAGTTGGAATCCCTGCTGAATTAGCAAAGTCATTAGCGGTTCCTACTGGTAAAATTAATATGGGAATATCCACATCTTTCATACCCATTCCTGTAATACATTCATTAATTGTACCATCTCCACCAGCAATTAATATCAGGTCTGTGTTATCTTCTGTTATATAATTAATAATATAGTCCTTAATATCACCAGGACAAGCACTTCTATACAATCTCAAACTATAACCTAATTCTTGTAAATGCTGTGCTATGCCATCGATTTGAAATTTAATTGTTCTATGTCCTGCTTTTGGATTGTAAAGTAGTATCGCTTCTTTGTTCATATTTCCAACTCTCCACTCTCATTTGTCTTAATTCTAGTTATTTCTCTCTAAATCTTAGTGAAAGATTCCCCTTAAAAAGTTCTTACATATTTCTACACCGTATTTTGTCCAAATGCCTAAATAAACAATACCAGTTATCAACATATTATATTTTTGATAATAGTGTTTTTTATAGAATATCCACATTGCATTGTGAAAATCATAGATAACCTTAGTTTTTCTCTTCTTTGAACTTCCACCTTTATAATGTGTAATATATGTTTCTGGATAATATAAAATACGATACCCTGCTTCTTTTATTCTAAAGCATAAATCAATGTCTTCACCATACATAAAGAAGTCTTCATCAAGTAATCCCACTTTATCAAGTACTTCTCTTGGCATAAGCATAAACGCCCCCATTAAAGCATCTACTTCACCTATTTCATCTTCATCTAGATGAAGTGCATCATATTGACCATATTTAATAGGATTCTTTTTATCTAAACCTAAAAAATAATAAAGAGAAGCTTTAGGTGTTGGGTACCCTCGTTTACATGCATGATCTAATTGACCATTTGGTAAAACCACTTTGCAACCTAATGCACCTATCTTATTATCACTTTCTATTTTTAGCATACATTTCTCAAGACAATCTGGCCCGACTACTGTATCTGAATTAAGTAATAATATATAAAGTCCTTTAGCAGCTTTCATACCCTGATTGTTAGCTTTGGCGAAGCCTAAGTTTTCACCATTTCTAAACACCCTTAACTTCTCTTGTGTAATAATTTCTTCAAAGTCCTCTTGAAGCTTTTGGATACTTCCATCTATTGAAGCATTATCTACTAAAATAATTTCATATTTGAAACTAACTTCTTGACTGATAACAGCTTCGATTGTTTGTTTAGTGAGCTCATAAGTATTATAATTCACTATAATAATGGATAACTTCATCCTACCTTCTCCGTCTCTATTTAGTCTTATAATAATGATTATTATATCAAAAAAACTTCAACCTTCAAGTAAAAACGAAAAACTTAGGACGTGCTCTTCCCATTTCTTATTTATGCATTTGCTAATTTTTCTATGAATCTATAGCTATCTGCACACATCTCATCAATTGTTTTTTGAGCTTCCCAATTTAATAATTCTTTTGCTTTAGTCGCATCTGCATAGCAAGTTGCAATATCGCCATCACGTCTTGGTGCAATGCGATAATTAACATGTTTATGACTTGCTTCTTCAAATGCTTTAACAACTTCAAGTACACTATAGCCATTGCCAGTTCCTAAATTAATAGCTTCTGCACCTTCATGTTCTCTAGCATATTTTACAGCTGAAAGATGTCCTTTAGCCAAATCTACAACGTGAATATAATCACGTACACCTGTACCATCTTTTGTATCATAATCATCACCATATACACTTAAGCATTCGAGTTTGCCAATTGCTACTTGCATAACATATGGTAATAAATTGTTTGGAATACCCTTTGGATTTTCACCAAGTAAACCACTTTCATGTGCCCCAATTGGATTAAAGTATCTTAAAAGTACAATATGCCAATTATGATTTGCCACATATAAATCACGTAAAATATTTTCAATCATTAATTTAGTTGTGCCATATGGATTCGTTGTAGAAAGTGGCATATCTTCTTTAAATGGTGCTGTATTGTTCATCCCATAAACTGTTGCCGATGATGAAAAGACTAAATTTCTACATTCATACTTTTCCATTAGCTCACATAAGTTAAGTGTTCCTGTAATATTATTTTTGTAATATGTAAGCGGTATTTTCACAGATTCTCCAACTGCTTTAAGTCCCGCAAAGTGAATAACTGATTCAATCTTGTGTTCTTTAAATACAAATTCAAGTTTTTCTTTATCTAATAGATCTATTTCATAAAAAGTAGGTCTCTTACCTGTAATCATTTCAATTTTATCTAATACATCAATACTAGAGTTGCAAAGGTTATCAACGATAATAACCTCTTCACCTTTTTCTAGAAGTTCAACAACTGTATGACTTCCTATATATCCTGTACCACCTGTTACTAAAATTCCCATAATATATCCTACTACCCATACTCATCATGAGTAGCTTCTCCTTTCCTTGTTTTAAAGTTACTCATTCATGTTTCTATAAGTAATATTTCTCCCACCAAATATTATAACATTAGTCAGTTTTTTCTTTCAATTAAACATCTTAAAATTTACATTCCAATAATAAAAAAGGAATACCATTGGTATTCCTTTTAAACTAAAATGTCTTTGTGATATTTAAGAGATACTGTTTGAATTCATCTTTTAAATCTTCACGATTTAAAGCAAATTCTACTGTTGCTTGTAAGAAGCCCATTTTGTTGCCTACATCATAACGTTTGCCAACGAAATCATAAGCATACATTGGTTCTTCTTTAGCGAGTTTGCAAAGTGCATCTGTAAGCTGAATTTCTCCACCTGCACCAATTTCTTGTTTTTCAAGATATTTAAAGATTGTTGGATTAATAATATAACGTCCAAGCACTGCTACATTAGATGGTGCTTCTTCTGCTTTTGGCTTTTCTACCATATTTTCTACAGTATACATACGTTCACCAATTTGATGGCCATCTACAATCCCATATTTACTTACTTCAGAATGTGCTACAGTTTGTACACCTAAAATGCTACTGCCATATTCTTCGTACTTCTCCATCATTTGTTGAAGTGCTGGTTTTTCTGATGTAATGACATCATCCCCTAGAAGTACAGCAAATGGCTCATCCCCAATAAAAGTCCTTGCTGTAAGGATAGCGTGTCCTAACCCTTTCGGTTCCTTTTGACGGATATAATAAATATTTGCAATATCTGATACTGAACGTGCGATTTCTAATAGTTCATTTTTACCGTGCTTTTCAAGTTCCATTTCTAATTCTACTGATTTGTCAAAATGGTCTTCGATTGATTTTTTAGTACGCCCTGTTACAATAATAATATCTTCTATTCCAGAAGCTACTGCCTCTTCTACAATATATTGAATAGTAGGCTTATCTACAATCGGTAACATCTCTTTAGGTTGTGCTTTAGTTGCTGGTAAGAATCTTGTGCCTAGTCCTGCTGCGGGTATTATTGCTTTCTTTATCTTGCTCATAATAAATACCTCTACTTCCTTCTCTTTTCTGATTTTTCAATCGAATTCTTATGCACTTATTAGTGTATAATACTTCCATTATATTTTGCAACACCTTTTAATAGGTTTATTTATACTTAAAAGGATTCTCTTTGCTCATAAATTGCTTTAATGTTTGTTGCACTTTATCTTTATCTGAAAGTAACACTTCCTCAATATCTTCAAGTGGCCAATTAATATTAATATCTGGATCATTCCATAATACACCACCATCATATTCAGGCGCATAGTAATCTGTACATTTATATTGGAATGTTGCAGTTTCAGATAATACTAAGAAACCATGTGCAAATCCTTCTGGCACATAAAATTGTCTCTTATTTTCTGCTGTTAAAAGTACACCTTTCCATTTCCCAAAAGTAGGTGATCCTTCTCTTAAATCTACGGCTACATCATAAACTTCTCCTTCAACTACACGTACAAGTTTGCCTTGTGTATGTTTTGTTTGGAAATGAAGTCCTCTAAGTACACCTTTTTTAGATTTACTTTCATTATCTTGAACGAAGTTCATTGTAAGCCCAGCTTCTTCAAAATCACGTTTTGAATAACTTTCCATAAAATATCCTCTGTGATCACCAAATATTGTAGGTTCTATAATATATAAATCTTTAATAGATGTTTCTATAAAATTAAATTTACCCATTTATTTTTTCCTCTTTCGTATAATTTATTTTAAGCACTTTATGTATAACTTTACCTATAACATAAATAAATGTATTTTTAATAAGTAACCATTCAATATAAATATAGTGCCCCAAGTTCTTTAACTTAAATGGTGTACGTTTGATAGCCTTTAAGTTTTTAAAAGCTTCACCTATTCCCTTAATATAATCTTGTCCAAATCCTTTTTGCCTAAACCACAAGAGCTTTACAAGATAACCCAGTAATAAGAAAGGGCTATTTATAATAAGCTGTAATAATGGCATATTTTTATAAGGTACATATATATTATTTCTAGCCGCTAACCTTACTTTAAAGCTATTATATTTACTTCCACTAGTGGCACTACCTATATGATATACTCTAGCCGTTGGTAAATATATATTTTTATAACCATATATATTGCCACGATAACTTACATCTACATCTTCTAAATAAGCAAAAAATGTTTCATCGAAATAACCAATTTCCTCAAAAACATCTTTTCGGTATAAAGCTGCACCTGCACAGCTACTAAACACTTTTTCCTGTTTTACATACTCATTAACTGATTTCCCATCTCCCCTCTTATATGCCCAACCTAATATGGTATATTCATCTCCAGCATCATCTATTAATGCTCTATCATAATATTGAATCATCTTACTACTTATGCTAAAGATTTTCTTATCTTTTTCCATAGCATGATACATTTCGCTTAAAAAATCCTCACATAATACAGTATCATTATTGAGCAATAATACATACTTTCCTTTGGCCATCTTAATCCCATCGTTAACAGCCCTACTAAAACCATAGTTCTTATCTAGGCGTTTAAATTTAATCTCTCCATAACTTTCAAGCCATTTATAATCACTATCCGTAGAATCATTATCTATAATTATAATTTCATAATCTAGATACTCCTGTGCATAGATACTCTCTAAACATGGCTTCAAATATTTCTCTCCATTATAATTTGGAATTACAATGCTTATATCTATTTTTCCCATAGCATCACCATGTATTATTATATACTATTCCTTTTCCTAGACATATAAAAAGTTCACTAAAATAAAAATTATTAGTGAACTTTTTATATTATTTATTTCACTTTAACAATAAGTAGTTGGTACTAAATAATGTAATGCTTCTGATGTACTGCCATTAGCATAGATAGCACAGATATGAATGTAACGATCCTCCAATTTATTTAATGTTCCTTCATAATGACTATTCTTATAGATATCTTCCAGATTTGGTATAGTATAAGGCTGATTATCTATGGTTATTAAATACCCTTTTAATTCATTTTCTAACTGAATGGATTCAATGCTTGAACTTAACTTACTCCCCTTATCTAAATCTATTGCTTGTATATAATATTCATATTGGCTTCTATTTTCCTTATGTTTAATATCAAATTGTATCTTCTTGGTCTCTATATCTATTTTCAAGTTTTCTATTTCAAATTTCTGTTTTTCGCTTTCCCCACTACTTTCTTCATTTAAATAAGTAACCGTTCTTATATTTTTCACAAGATACATCAATGTATTGATGAGCAGTTTTTGCTCTTCATTAGTTGGTTTACCATCACTGTGTCCTGTTTGAATTAATGCACAGTTCTTCCATGTGGTTAAATATGGACTTTGATCTGATTCGAATATCATCCAAACATCCCCTGATGGATACTGAAAATTACTATGTGATGTAGGTATACCATACTTGGTATTGATCTTGCCTAGTTCATAAGGCGAAGAGGTTAATGCACCCTTCTTCGTCACACAAATACGACTACACCACGACAATTGCCTATCACTTTGTTCTTCAAGCTTGAGCTTAAGGTCCCCTGCAAATTTTCTAAAATAAGTCTTAGATGTGGTTACTGTATCATGTCCAAATAAAACACCTTTTCCTGCCTTAATATACTCCTCTACCACCTTTGCACTCTTTTCATTTAAATCTTTTCCTCTATTCATATCGGCAAACCCAAAGACTATCACATCATAATTCCAGGCTTCTTCTGGAATTTTATTAAAAGCTTCTATTGGCATAGAAAAACATTCTATTTGACCTAATCCATACTCTTGTATCCAATACTTAAGTTGTGCTTCCTTAGGATATACTTCTAATACACGTATCTTATACTGTCTTAATTCTTTAAACTTAGCATCTTTATTTGTATTTCTACCATATATCTTATAAATATAATTGCTTTCTTCATTAGGTTTTTGCCAACTTAAAGCTATGGATTTGGTATCTGCTATAGGATTTAACGTTAGCTTAAAATGATTTACCTTTTGTTTTGCCATATTTGCTTCTCCTTCCTTTTATAAACTGTACACTTTAATGTCCTTTAATATTTTATTTTTGATTTAGGACATTTATTACACTTTGGACATGAGATGCAAAAAAAAGAGAGACTCTATAACTATTTAATAGATTCTCTCTCATATTTTTATTATGTCTGCTTATTCCTGACTACTCTCTATTTCCTCTTGTGTAGTAGCTTCTTCTACTTGTTCAGTACTATTTTGTTGCTCTTCACAATATATAGTTTCTTCCTCTTCATACACAGTTTCTATTTCTTCTACTAATATTACTTGGCTTTCAATTTGAGATTGTTCATTACTTTGTTCATTCTCAACCTCTATAGTTTCTTCCATACCGATGCTTGCCATAAGCTCTTCTAAACGTTGCATAAGGTTACTTCTAAATATAGAAGCAATTAAATCTTCCACATAACTTTTAGCTTTTTCTATATAACTTTCTTTTTGATATTTCTCTGCTAAACGTAAATATTGAACGGCCTTTGCGCTATCTGCTTCTGCAGCAGCTTCACGTTGTTCTAAAACCACTTTAATTTCAGAAATACTATCATCAAGTTTATTGTCGATATCCTCTATACTGCTTGCTTGTTCTTGTAATGCTTCAAATATAGAAAGTGTTTCTTCGAATTCATCTTGTGTAATCTCATAGTTTTCAAATACTACCTTACACTCTTGTAATTTATCTAATAATATATTTACAGCATCTTGATGATAAGAAACATTAGCTGTATATGTATATACTTCGCTTTCATGTTGTGCCTTATCAATTGCTTTTATAGCAAATGTATACACACCGTCTTCAAGTTCTAATAAGTTAATATCACCATTCCACTCTTTCCACGCTTCACCGTTAACACTATATAGGTGAGTTGCTATACCAAATCCATAGTCTTCACCTGGTACAAGTTTTAAAATGTCCTCTTCTACCTTCAAGCTAGGAGTTGTGGGTGCAACTGTATCTGTATAATAATAGTGTTTCACTGCTGAGCTATTACCTACTTTATCAATTGCCTTAACATGAACATAAAATGGTTTAGAGAAATCTACGTCTACTTCATAAGCATTATCAGTTATATCAATCACATCATCTGGAATCGTATTCTCAGCTTCATCAATCACTATTGAATAACCCTCTAACCCAGATAGCATAAGTGCTGAAGCTGTCGTTGATTGTACCTTACTTTGATCTTTGAGACAGGTTGCTTCTACGTAATAACTGTAGTCTGTCCCTTGATCTTCACTTACTAAATTAAAGCTAAGTTTAGCATTTGCAGTCTCTGTTTGAATATCTAACATTTCTGGCATAGTAGGCGCATCTATATCTTGTCCCATATAATCCACTCTAGTTGTAGCCTCTGTAATTTGACCTAAGTAATATAGTGTATTTAATAGTAATTTTTGCTCTACTTCATTGGTTGTTCTAGGATCATGTCCAGTTTGAATCATGGCACAGTTATTCCAAGTTGTTAAATAAAATTGATCATTATCTCCAAGCTTTACCCATACATCTCCTGTTGCTACTTCATACGCATGTGTTGGAGGAACAATAACTTCTTCATCTAATTTACCAACTGCATAAGGATAATTTATAAGTCCTCCATTTTGTGTAATATAAGCTTTTGAAACTGCTTTCATTGAATTATTACTTGTTGTTTGTATCTTTAAATAAGAAGCTAAAGATGTTAAATTTGGTCTAGGATAATAATTGCTCAATGTATTATGACTAAATAATACACTCTTACCTGATTCTATATATGTCTTAAGCTCATCTGCACTTGTCTTTATCAAATCTTTACGGTTATATGAATCCGCAAACCCAAGAACAACTACATCATAATTCCATGCCATCTCAGGGTTTTCATTAAACTGTTCAATACTTACTGCATTGCATGTAAGTTTACCAACTGTATCGTAACTATCAATCCATTTTGGTAAATAAGATCTACTTGGATATACTTCTAATACTTTAACTTCATTTTTAGCTGGTATGCTTTGTACCTGACTGCCATTATGACTTGCAAAAATACGGTATGTATAATCTAATAAGTTAATATCTGTATGCCAGTCTAATGCCACATTATTTGTTTCAATTTGTGGTACAGCAGTAAGATTAAATGTTTTCTCAGTTAAATGATGTTTCTTAGCTGCTATAATTGCTTCTATCTCATCTACTAGCTTTTGCATACGTTTTTTAGTATAAGGATCTTCAACACCTTTAACCTTTTCTTTAGCGATTTCAAAGCGCTCTACTAATTTGTCAAACTCCTCCTCGCTAATGTTATCATCTGAAACGCCCTTTTTAATTTCTTTGAGTTCTTGCATCAGTATTTCTTCTTCAAGAATTTCTTTCATCATATCTAAACGTTCCGTTAATTCATCTTTAATATCACTTTCATCTAATGCATCAACTAATTCTCTAGCATGTTCATAATCTTCTATTGTAAAGGTTTCCTCTGCCTTGTCTACGGCTTCTATTGCTTCTTGAATTTGATGATATACATTTTTAAATTCTAATTTATTAATTATGCTGTCATTTCCTGCATTATCTACTGCTCTAACTTCAAGTATATAATTACCATCTACTAAGCTTTTAAACTCTAAGTTTTCTTTCCATTCTTGCCATTCATCGTTATTTAAACGATATTCATGCCTTGCAATACCGGATTCATAATCTTCTCCTTGCACTAATACTAACTTCGTATTAAATTCATCCTTTTCATTCCTGATTTCTTTTATGCTTGGCATTGTAGGTGCTATTGAATCTTTAACTTCAAAATGTAATACCTCTGATGCATTTCCTACATTATCAATTGCTTTAACATGAATATAAGTCGCTTTTGTTTTATCAAATGTAGTTTCATAATTACCATTTGTTACTTCAATAGTATCATCTGGAACTGTTGCTGGATTATTATCTGTAACAATTGAATATCCCTTTAATCCTGTTACCACTTCTGTAGTTACAGTATTAGATTTTTGTTTCTCATCTGTCTTTAAATTGGTTGCCTCTACATAATAATTATAGGTATCACCTTGATCTTCACTAGTCAGTGCTAAATTAATCGTACCATTTGCATAATCAATGTTACTACCCGTACAGATAGGTAACGTTGGCCCAGTTAAATCTTGACCTATATGAAGCTCGGCAGAAGTTTTTTCTGTAATTTGTGCTAGATAAAAAATTGTATTCATTAAAAGTTTCTGTTCATCTTCTGTTGCTGCACCTTTTGAATGCCCTGTCTGAATCATTGCACAGTTATTCCATGTTGTTAAATAAAATGAATCATCTTTTTCAAATCTCATCCAAATATCACCATGTGCTATTTGCTTTGTACTATGTGATATTGGAATTGTTAGCTCTGTTCCTATCTCACCTATATGATATGGATAATTTGTTAATAATCCCTTCTTCGTAATGTTTATCTTATCATCATTTATACTCAATGTCCCATCTAATGTTAGATTAACATATGGTGCTAATAAAGCAAATTGGGTATTATTCTCATAAACAGTGTCATGACCAAAAAGTACACCTCTTCCCGACTTTATATATTCCTCTACTTGCTGTCTACTAGTTTCATTCAAATCTAATCTATTATTATAATCCCAAAATCCAAATACAATAACATCATAATCCCACATAATAGAAGATTTCATATTAAACTCATCTATGCTAATAGAATCACATGTAATTTTACCTTGTCCATATGCTTCTACCCATCCTTTTAGGCCAGACTGATATGGATAGACTTCTAATACTTTCACCTCGTCTTTTGCTGGAATACTTTGATAGTCTTCATCTCCTTCATGCCACTGATAAACCATATACGAGTGTGCTGCAGTACTATCAGGTACATTCCAACTAAGCATTACACAATTATTCTCCGAATTTGGTGTAGCTGTTGCAATGAAACTGTTACTAGCATAATTGGGTATTACCACTGTTGTAAATACTAATGTAAATGATAAAAATTTTGCTATTCTTCTTTTCATACTTTCTCTCCTCTCTATATTATAAATACAATTATACATATTATTTAAAATTTTTTAATATTCAAAATTGTCTATTGTAATTTTATTTGAACAATATCTTATTAAAATATTATCTACGTATAAAGAGGAGCTATTATTTTTATAATAGCTCCTCTTTCACTACATTATTATCTAATCTTATTTCTCTAAATACTCCTTTAAGGCCTCTTCCCACTGTCTAAAAGTATTTAATCCATATAGCTTTAACATAAAGTTATCTAATACACTAAACTTAGGACGTTTTGCTGGTCTTACAAATTGTTCACTTGTTACCTTGTTTACTTTGATATCAATGCCTTTAAACTCAAAAATCTTGCAAGCAAAGTCATACCAAGAACATTCTCCTTCGCATGTACCATGGAATGTGCCATAGTATTCTGTTTGTATTAAATCAATAATTGCTTTTGCTAAATCTACTGTTGAAGTTGGTGAACCAAACTGGTCACCTACTACATTTAACTCTTTGTTTGTTTCAGCCAGTTTAAGCATTGTACGTACGAAGTTATTGCCTTCACCATAAAGCCACGCTGTACGAATGATAAAGTGTTTCTTACAAAATGTTTTTACATACTCTTCACCAAGTAACTTGCTTGTCCCATAAATACTTTGTGGTCCTGTAACATCATCCTCACGTCTAGCGCCTGGCACATCACCTCTAAATACATAGTCAGTAGAAACTTGTACAAGTTTTGCACCAATTTCATCACAGACAATAGCAAGGTTTTTAGGACCTAAGGCATTGATTTTATATGCATTTTCAATGTCTTCTTCACATTTATCAACTGCAGTATGTGCTGCACAGTTGATGACTACATCTGGTTTTTCAGATAGAAGTTTTGCTTTTATCTGACTTAAATCTGTAATATCTAATGTCATATAATCCGTTGGAATTACTATATGTTCACCAGCTTGTTGCTTTAATTGTGCTTGAATCTCTAAACCTAATTGACCATTTGCACCTGTTATAAGTATTCTCATAATATTCCCTCGCTTAATCTCTATCATATAAATCTCGTGTATAAACCTTATCTTCTACATCTTTAAGGTCATCTGAAAATCTATTTGCCACAATAACAGAACACTTTTCTTTAAATGCCTCAAAATCCTTAATAACTTTTGAATCAAAAAATGTTTCTTCCTTTAAAACTGGTTCATATACAACAACTTCAACACCTTTAGCCTTTAATCTTTTCATAATCCCTTGGATTGATGAGGCTCTAAAGTTGTCTGAATCTTTTTTCATCGTTAAACGATATATTCCTACAATTTGTGGATTTTTAGCTAAAATCATATCAGCTATATGGTCTTTTCTTGTACGATTAGCTTCGACTATAGCTTTAATAATCTCATTAGGAACATCTTCATAATTTGCAAGAAGTTGTTTTGTATCCTTAGGTAAGCAGTATCCTCCATAACCAAATGAAGGATTATTATAATGATTTCCTATTCTTGGATCTAAACATATCCCTTCAATAATTTGCTTTGTATCTAAATCTTTTAACTCTGCATAAGTATCTAACTCATTAAAGTATGCTACTCTTAATGCTAAATAAGTATTAGAGAATAACTTTACTGCCTCTGCTTCAGTAGAATCTGTAAAAAGTACTGGAATATCTTCTTTAGTAGCACCTTTCACTAGTAATTGTGCAAATTTCTCTGCACGAGGTGACTTTTCTCCTACTATAATACGTGAAGGATAAAGGTTATCGTACAATGCTTTTCCTTCTCTCAAAAATTCAGGTGAAAAAATAATATTGTCTGTATTAAATGTCTTACGTACTTTTTCTGTATACCCTACAGGTACTGTAGATTTAATAATTATAGTTGCCTGTGGGTTGATTTCTAACACTTTTATAATTACATCTTCTACTGTACTTGTATCAAAATAATTCTTTTCCGAATCATAATTTGTTGGTGTTGAAATAATAACATATTCTGCATCTTTATAAGCCTTATAAATATCTGTAGTAGCTATTAAATTAAGTTGCTTAGAAGCTAAATACTCCTCTATCATAGCATCTACAATAGGTGATTGTTTATTGTTAATCATGTCTACTTTTTCTTGCATAATGTCTAAGGCAACTACTTCATTATGCTGTGCTAATAAAATAGCATTAGATAAACCTACATAACCTATTCCTACTATTGTAATCTTCATATATTGTCCCTCTTATATCTTTTTCTTGTTTACTATATTCTTATTATACTACCAAAATAATACTCTATCAAAAAGCAATAATAAGATAGATCTACTTTTCTTTACTTCTAACAAGTCTATCTCACTATGATTTTTACATAGAAAAGATATCGAAGTCACCTTTCCTAGTAGCTTTCGATATCTCTTCATCTTATCATTAAATATTATGTATGCTGCCAATCCTGTACCATTTGAATAACACGTTTTTCAAAGGTATGTTTGCCATTAACTATTTCATAACCTTTTTCTATTTTTTCTTTACGTTTACTTTCGTCATTCATATAAATTTCTATCTTCTCTGCTAAATCTGCTTTATCTGTATAAGTTACAATACTATCCTCAAAGTATTTTTCTAATCCTAAAACTTCATCAGTAATAAGGAAACCTTTACTCGCAAGTACATCAAAGATACGGTTAGATATAAAGCCTTTTTCTCTCATATCATCCCAGTGATCATTAAGTACTATCTTAGCACTACCATAATGTTTATATAACTCTGTATTTGGTATATTTTCACCTTTGATATATTTGTCATCTATTAAACCTTTCCAGTTAGTCCCAAACACTGACAAATTATATTTAGTAGGTAATAAATCCTTAATTACCTTTCTATAAATCTTTCTAGAATTACCTACGAATAGTAATTCATATCTTTCTTCATCAGATTCGTCTGGCTTAAATACGTTAGTATCTGTACACTGTAATAATGTATCAATGCATGTATAGTCGTTAGCCTTACGTTCTTTAATTTCCTGTGACCATTTTTCTGAAGCGATATATACTTGATCATACGCATAATATTCTTCTGTTGTCACCTTATCTGGGTGAGAAATATTCCACATAATATTATAATGATAATTCTTAGGTTCATATTTACTTAAACCTCTAAGTACCATAATGGCATCAGCATCAGTATCATCTTCATTCCATTGATTTAAGAATTGATATCTACATTCAACATTTAGTTTCTCAAATTCTCTTTTTAATGCTAATGCAAAGTGATAATCCCCCCATTCATTAGCTATTTCAGCTCTTGGCACAGGTGTTTTAATGATAATTGTCTTTCTAGGCTTTTCGTAACCTAAGATTTCTAAAAGCTCATCCACTCTATTATCATATGTATGATATTGAAGTACATAATCTTGTAGTTTTTTCACTAATTCTAATCGTTTTTCATCATTACCTAAATACTCTTCTAATAATGCATCTAACTCTTCTTCACTAGTAAATGTTGGTACCATTTTATTAAATGTAAGTTCAGCACCTAAAACACCATTTGTAAGGATTAGTACGCCACTTGCTAAAGCATCAAACACCCTACTATTCACTGAACCAAATGGTTTAGTTACACGATTAGCATCATCGATAACAATCTTCGTAGAGGCATAAATCTCTGGCATTGTTGCATATGACACAAACCCTTGATTATATGGTCTAAACTTCTCAATTTGATCCCAGTTTGCACCATAAATATTAAACTTATATTGTGGATGTTTAGCAGGATTAAGCATGTCAATAATCTCTCTTGGGTCATTCCAGTAACTTCCTGTAAAGCAATAATCACATTCTAAATCTTTATTCACTTCTCTTTGAACTGTAAAACGTTCTTTATTACTTGCAATCTTTAATAAGTGAACCTTTTTGCCAATTATATTTTCCATGTATTCACAAGCTAACTCACTAGATGCGACTACATAAGTATAATCATGAATAAATGGTTGATTTGCCCATCTTTCAAACCAGTTTCTTGCCCATGCTACTGTAATAAGATTTTTGTTATTGCACTTAACCTTTCTAATATCATAGGCATCTAATAACGCAATTACCATATCTACATCATCTGATACTTGATACCAATCTTCTGGCCCTTTACGTTTCAGGAATTCAATTTCCCAACCACGTTTTTTCATAGCCTCTCCAAATTCCATAGCAGTAAAGTAATCACCTGCACTTACATTTTCTCCTGCTTCTGTTACAGCAAAGGCTACCTTAATTTGTTTATCAAAGATTTCTTTATTTCCAGTGAAAATACTCTCTGTGTATTGTTTTTCTAACCATTTTTGCCAAGTAGCTTTAAAGATTTTAATATTATTAAGTCTTCTTTTAGTTATATTGGCAGCTGCTTGTGTTGCTTGTGTTCCAAATTCAAAATGAAACGCTTTAGAGTCTGGTATTAAGTAATTTTCATAGCCTTTCTTAATTAACTTTAAGCTTAAGTCTACATCTTCATAACCATATATATAACTTTCAGTAAATCCACCAACTTGCATAAATTTACTTTTAGCAACCATGAATGAGGCTCCTGTTACACCTGCTATTTTAGTGTTTTCACAGAAACTACTATGAGGTGCTTCACCATTTAAGTAATTATATGGTGCAATACGATCTTCTAAATGTCTAAATTTAATACCACAA
>CALGWE010000413.1:0-1363 GCA_937935915.1 uncultured Clostridia bacterium | reverse complement strand
CTACTTCGCCTTCAAAAGGATGAATAAAAGAAATATGAATGCTTTCTTGACTGGTTAAGATTTCTAAAAGCTTTTCTTGTTCACTTTCACTTAATATTCTCCCTTTGAAACGTACACTTACCTTAGTGCCTTTAAAAAACTTCTTAGATTCTTCAAGTTTCATTTTAAAGTGTTGTAATACTGTTTCAAAGTCTGCTTTTGGGTCAATAAATACAATGATTCCATCTACAGTTCCTTTAAAAACAACAAGATTTTCCTCCCTCATCTCTTCCCCCTTATTCCATCCATGTATTTGCTAAGGTGATACTCTCTTGTTGGTTTTTTAATCCAAAATAACTAGATAGCATATCATTTGCAATTAATGTACTATATCTACCTAATCCATCTGCATTATAAATCGCCACAATGAGTGCAACTTCCGGCTTTTCATAAGGTGCAAATGCCACTATATAATTATGCTCATGACTACCTTCCTCTGCTGTTCCAGTTTTAGCTGCTACTTTAAAAGGAAGATTGTCAAATTGCCCTTTTGCGGTTCCTTTTTCACCTGTTGTAACAGTGAGCATACCTTCTTGAACAGCTTTTATATTTTCATAGCCTAGCCCTAATACTTCCTCTTTTCCTACATTGCCCCCTTGAATAAGCGTAAGTGGTTGTAGTACTTTCCCATTGGCAAGTGCCACCACATATCTTAATACTTGAAGTGGTGAAAATGCATTATATCCTTGACCAATAGCTGTTCTTATAGTAATACCCTCTGTCCAATTTAATTCTACACCATTTAGCAAGTTATTGACAATTGCATTTAACAAATTTTGTCTAACTTTTGTTAGAAGTTTTTTCCTAATTTCTTGTTCCCCATTATTTAAGACCTCTATTTGACTTTTAAACTGCTTTGCAATTTCAGTTTTTCCCTCCTGCCTAATTAATTGGCGGTAGGTTTTTAAAAGCGCCTTTTCATAAGCATCTAATAAGGTATCTGTATCTATTTCATCAAGTGCACTTTCAATAGCCTCATCAGCTGTGCCTGCTATACTTTTTTCAACTATATTGTAAAATGCCCTATAACCACTTGCATTGCGACTTTCAAAGTTTTTATTAAAAGTAATTTCATAAGTCAACTGATTTTTAAGCACATCTCGTCTTAAGCACACATCACTTTGTAGTGTACGTATCATTTCACCTAATATGCTTTCATAATGTAACTTTAAGGTTTCTTGTAAAATTGGCACAACATAAAGCCTAAGTTGCTGATTATATAGATGATATGCCATTTCGTCTTTAATTGTATCATCTGCTAAATTAAAAGTTTTATTAACCTCTACTATTTCACTGGCAATCTCTTCTTTCTGAGCAGCCTTAT
>CALGWE010000412.1:0-2491 GCA_937935915.1 uncultured Clostridia bacterium | reverse complement strand
TGCAGTGGATGTTGAGGGCAGGGTGAACGGCATTGAAAAGGAGCTTGTCGCCATGCTTGGCAGCTGGGGAAGGATACCGGTCACATATGCAGGCGGTGTGTCATCCTTTGACGATTTAAAATGCATCAGGCAGCTTGGACAGAATCATCTGAATGTGACAATAGGCAGTGCTCTTGATTTGTTTGGCGGTGAGATGGAGTACGATAAGGTTATAGCTTTTTGCAATAATAAGGAGATTTAAAATGGCAAAAGATAAAGGATTTGCAAGCTTTACACCAGATCAAAGTAAAGCCTTTTCTGAAGCAGAAAAGAAAAATAAACCGCAAGCTACTTCTGAAAAATATGCTATCAAGCAAAAACATTAAGAAAGGCCCTCACCATGGATGAAGCAACTAAAAAATTAATTCCACAACAAGGTTCACAAAAAAGTAGATGTAAAGGTGGTCTTGATAAGGACCCAGGTACCAAAATAACACATACAAAATAAATACCTGCAATACAAAACCGGCAGTCCTACTCATTTAAGACTGCCGGTTTTTCTACTATAAATGTTTCCACTTCTATAATTTTTCAAATACAAGTGTTGCTTGAATACGGTCTCCTCCTAGCATTCCCTTACTTCCAGAAGAAGATGTAGTAATTGTATGTAATCTATACCCTTTAGCTGCTTGTTTATTAATTACATCCTCTAACTCTGTTAAATTCCCTGATCCTGTCCCCAAAAGTTTTTCCTTTAAGCTGTGTTAGACATTTGTGTTGTTATTGTTTAAAGTTCTCTATTTCTGGTATAATCTAACTATTACACTTATTTAGGAGAAGAAATAATGACAAGTACTGCAGAAATTAAAGAAGCAATCCAATTATTATCCCAAAAACAACTAAAGGACTTATATCAGTTTATTGCTGAAATTATGTCTATAAATATACCTATTAGCAATCTCGATAAGGAAATTGGTGAAAGTAGATTTGCTAATGGTGAAGCCTGTGTTCATTGTGGTTCTACTGCTATTGTGAAATATGGTAGGGTTAGAAGGGCACAACGCTATCGTTGCAAGGATTGTGGAAAGACATTTAATACGCTCACTTTTTCTTCTTTATCCTATAGTAAGTTGCCTTTAGATTTATGGGTTCATTATGCTCAGTGTTTAATTTCTGGATATAGCATTCGAAAAAGTGCAAAGGCAGTAGGCGTTTGTGTTAAGACATCATTCTATATGCGTCATAAATTGTTGGATTGTATTCGTGCTTATATAGGGGTGGGTCATGTAGAAGGTATCATTGAATTAGATGAAACGATGGTTGCAGAGTCGTTCAAGGGCAATCATAAGAAAAGTGGATTTATCCTTCCTAGAAAGCCACGTAAACGAGGTGGAGAAATTCACACTCGTGGTATAAGCAACGAATATATATGTATAGCATCAGCTATTGATAGACACGGTAATATCATCTTAGAAGCCGTATGTAAAGGAAGAATTACACACACTGATCTTGAGAAACTATTCACTAATCATATTGATACTCATAGCATTATATGTTCAGATTCTCACAAATCATATATTCAGTTTGCTAAAAATTTATCCTTGGAACATAAGCAAATCCCACGTGGATTCCATAAGAACGGCATCTATCATATAAATAGAGTTAATAGCTTGCATAGCCGATTTAAGCAGTGGCTTGCAGGCTTTAAAGGCGTGTCTACAAAGTACCTTCCGAACTACTTATCGTTCTTCAAATTAGTTGAATTGATTAAAGGAGAGAAAGAACCTGTTCAAAATAAGAACACGCTTCTGTACGGCACGTCTGGTTTTGTTGATGTTAGAATCTCTAATTTTAGAATTCGCACAAGAACAATTGATAAAAACATCTAACCATTTCAGTTATTCCATATGTATGATATATTATAATTAAGCAAATAGATATTTGTTTGATTATAGATAATAAGAGGTGGATATGAAAAAGTTAAATAAGAAGTATATTGTACTAGCTATATTAGGTTTGCTTGTATTATTCTTATGGATAAATAATACAAGTATATTTACTGATAAGGAAGGATCATATAAATTATTGGCACATAGAGGATTAGCTCAAACCTTTGATATTTCAAAGGTAGAATGGGATACTAATACTGCAGAAATCATCTATGAACCTGAACATGAATATCTTGAGAATACAATTGCTTCTATGAAAGCTGCATTTGATTATGGAGCGGATGTAGTGGAATTAGATATACAGAAAACAAGAGATGGTCAACTTGCTGTATTTCATGATTATGATTTAGCAATGAGGACAAATGGAACTGGAAGTATTAGCGATTATACTATGGAAGAACTCAAGCAATTAGATATTGGATATGGTTATACAGCAGATGGTGGAAAGACTTTTCCATTTAGAGGAAAAGGAATTGGATTAATGCCAGAACTAAAAGAAGTATTGAGCACTTTTCCTGAAAAAGATTTATTAATTCATCTTAAAGATGGAGATATGGAAACTG
>CALGWE010000411.1:0-2492 GCA_937935915.1 uncultured Clostridia bacterium | reverse complement strand
CTACTAAACGTTCAAGATCAGCTCTAACAGTAATTCTAGCTTTAACTAATAGCTCAATACCATCTTTTGCAACTGCTGATACATCACTTGTTTCAATAACTTTTGGGTTAACACTCATTTTAACAGCTTCTAAAACATCACGACCTGCAAGGTCAATAGCTGCTGCTTTTGTGAAAGGTAATTCAATACCAGCTCTTTCAGCTGCAATAATAGCATCTACTACTTTATCTACATTACCACCTGCTAAATAATGTGCCTCTAAACTATTTACTTGTAAATTAAGTCCTGCTTTTGTTGATTTAATAAGTGGAATAACAATTCTACTTGGCACAACTCTTCTTAAACGCATACCAATTAAATTAAAAATACTTACATGTACATTAGCCGCTAAAGATGATATCCATAATCCTACTGGTACAAATGTTAAAAATAATATAATACCTAATGCAACTAAACCTAATATAACTAGTGTTGTAATCTCCATCTATTCTCCTCTTTTCTATTTTAACTTTATTAATACCTTCTGATTAGTTTTTACTTCTAGATTCTTTCCTTATTTATGCTTTCTTTTTCACAACAAGCTTAGAACCTTGTACCTCACTTATGATAATTTTAGAATTTGCATCAATATAGATACCTTTACTAATCACATCAAAATCTACACCATTAAATGAACCTCTTCCTGATGGTCTTAAATCTGTTAAGGCAATACCTTCTTTTCCTAATAAATAATTTAAATCACTTGAACTAATATAGCCTTTTTCTGTATTTAATTCCTCTTTTAAAACCATAGGTCCTTTAATTTTCTTCTTTGCTAAGAGCCACAATATAACTGCTAACATACTTCCTAATATCAAAAGTACGACTAAAGTTATAATGGCACCTTGCAAAATATTATCTGCCGACAAAAATACTGCAATTACCAAACAACTAATCCCTAATACTCCTGGAACTGAAAATCCCGGTAATACCATCTCAATGCCTATAAAAACAAAACCTGCAATAAACATGATTATGGCCAGTACTGATAAACCACCTATAACTTCCATTAGCATCTTATCTCTTCCCCCTTTCCTTTTGATAGTTCCATCTTACTCATTTACCCTAACCATTACTACTGATACGCCATAAGTTATACATTTAAGTCTCTGTAATGTCATTTTTTTATTTTTAAAATACACTAATCGTTACTTTGGGATACTCACTTCAAAAGTTGTTTTATCTTTATTAGAAGTTACATGAATTGTCCCACCAACCTCTTGAACAATGTTTTTGACAATATAAAGTCCCATACCATGTCCTTCTTCTTTCTTTGTAGTAAATCCTTGTTTAAAAATCGTATTTAGTTGCTCCCTAGGAATTTGTGGTCCATTATTGTATATACAAAATAAATACTGGTGACTATCTTCATCTACTTCAATATGTAAATTGCGATTATCTTCCTTATCCATTAATGCTGTAATTCCATTATCTATAATGTTCCCAAGTAATTTGCATAGTTCCCAAGGTTCTATTTTAATATTCTTTAAATCCGATTTAACTTCTATATATAAATCTACGCCCCTTCGTTCTGCCATTTCTATCTTGGCTTGTAATAAAGCATTTACTGCTGGTTGAGCGGTCTTCAAAGCCTTACTAACTTTCATAATATCCTTACAAAAAGGCTCCAAATATTTTCTAGCCTCTTCATATTCTTCAAGCTCCATAAGACCATAAACCACTTGAAGCTGATTTAAGTATTCATGTCTTTGTGTCCTAAGTTTCGTATTTAATGCTGTTAAATTATTAATACTTTCTACAAGGGAACTATTTTTCACAGTACTTATAAAATAAAAGCTGCAAAGTGTTGTAATACTATTGATGATGACAAATCCCATACAGAAATAATACAAGAAAATATCTAGTCCTATTTCATTTCCCATCCTTCTAAAAAACCATATTAAAATAACTAAGCAAATTTGAAGGATATTAACAACTATAAGCATCCTTATAATCTTTTTAAGTTCCAATTCAATCTCCTCACTTGTTCCTATTTTAAAATATCTATTTTAATATAATATACCATTATTTAGGAGAAAATACGACAAAGAAGAGGATATAGCAAAATTATCAATAATTTTGCTATATCCTCTTCTATTTGTATGCGTAAATATAAATGATCTCGTTTTTATTGTTATACTTTAGCCTTCATTCTCTTCACCTAAACTTTATATCGTATCCATTACACCTTACTTAGCTTAAAAATAGTCCAAGTTTAGAATAAACCTTTTTAGAATAAACTTTTCCTAAGCAAAATGCCACTATAAATAGCCTCCCGATGTTTTATAGTTCTTTAAGAATCGGTAAGGTACAATTTCTATTTTACAAAGTTCAGATGAAGGGGAGGCTACCTTATCTACCTGCTAACATGTTATACATTTATAAAGTTTCGTTTTATAAACGTTTGGATTCCTACAAGTTTCTAAGGCCATCTGTTTTTATTACTTTAGGTT
>CALGWE010000410.1:0-2491 GCA_937935915.1 uncultured Clostridia bacterium | reverse complement strand
TGAAAATATATTAATTGCCCTTCACTTTACAAATCCAGAACGTGTCAATTATTATAGTGACTTTGCAAGTAAGCTTAACAAATATAAAGTAGATTATGATGTATTTGCAAGCTCCTATTATCCATTTTGGCATGGGTCTTTAGAAAATTTAACCAGTGTTCTTAAAAACGTAGCAGATACTTACAATAAGAAGGTAATGGTAGCAGAAACTTCTTATATTTATACAAAAGAAGATACAGACGGGCATGGCAATTCTGTTTCAGGTAATGCTGGGCAAATTTTAAACTATGATGTTTCGCCACAAGGCCAAGCAACTTGCTTAAAGGATGTGGTGGAAGCTGTGGTGAATATAGGTGAAGCAGGTATAGGTGTATTTTATTGGGAGCCAGCATGGATTAAGGTACCAGCAGCAAGTGCCCAGGAACGTGCAAATAAATGGGAGACTTATGGTTCAGGTTGGGCAGCTTCTTATGCTGGAGAATATGAACCAGATGATGCAGGTAAATGGTATGGTGGGAGTTCATGGGATAATGAAGCATTCTTTGATGAAGAAGGTAAGCCATTACCATCATTATATACTTATCGTTATTTAAAAAATGGGGCAGTAGGGCAAAGAGCTTTATCCCGTTTAGAAACACTTAACATGACTGTGCAAGTTGGTGAAACAGTGAATTTACCAGAAGCAGTGAAAGGTTATTATGATGGCTCAGAAGAAAATATTAAAGTAACTTGGAATGCAGTGGAAATTGCAAAAGCGCAGGCCACTGGTATAGGCGATTATGAAATTAGTGGAAAGGCAGCTGAAGGCGTAGTAGCTAAATGCCTTTTAATGATTAAACCTTATAATCTTATAAAAAATCCAAGCTTTGAAATGGCAGATCAAGGCATGTGGGAAATTAAATACAAAAGTGAAAATAGTGGCTATGTAGATTATCAAAAAAATACTGCAGATGCCCTAAGTGGCGATTATAGTATCCATTTTTGGTCAGATAAAGCAGAGAATTTTGAAGTATTCCAAACACTTACAGGACTTGAAAATGGTACATATACTGTAGGTGCAGCTATTCAAGGTGGAGATTGTAATAATGGCGAGATTTATTTGTTTGCACAAACAGGAGAGACAATTTATAAAGAAGAGACGCAGGTAGATGGTTGGACAAATTGGAAAAAACCTATGCTTCAAGAAGTAAAGGTAACAAATGGCACATTAACTATAGGTATGTCTGCCAACTACATTAAGTGGTTTAGAAGATTACTTTACTAAAGAACAAATGATGATGCTTTTAAAAGATGAAGACTTCCTAAAAGAAGTAGGGGTACATTATACAATTATTCAGCTTATACCTACTCAAAATGTAGCCTTCCAAGATTTAAAAGAAAAGCATTGGGCATATGCAGCTGTAAAAGACTTAGCACAAAAGGGCATTATTCAAGGTATAAGTGAGGCTAAATTTGCGCCAAATCAAAGCTTAAAAGTAAATGATGCATGTACATTATTAGACCGCATACTCCTTGCAAATCACAAAGTTGCAACTAAGCTTTCAAGAGAAGTGGTGGCAAAATATATTAAGGAAGAAAAGAACTGGGCGTATGCACATAAAATGTCCATAGGTAGTAAACTAAGCGAGGAGACATTAAAAAGCATTGCGAATCTGGGAGATCAACCTATTACAAGACAATTACTTGCACAAGTCTTATATGAGCTTACAGAGGAAAATCAGATGGAGGCAATAAATAGCTTTGAAGATATGAATGATTCACCATATCAAGAAGCTCTAACATATTGCTATCATAAAGAACTTTTAAAAGGTGTAAAAGAAGGGCAGATGGCACCAGAAAGGCCTGTAACAAGAGCAGAAATGGCTGTTATTTTAATGAGGCTTGAAATCCTATTAAGTAATAAATAAATATCAGATAAAAAGCTAGAGGACAACTCTAGCTTTTTTGCATAAATACCAAAAATATGTATAAAGTGGATAGTTTGAATTTAAAAATAAAGTAAATTATGACTATATTAAATATATGAAAAAATATAAAGCAATGATATAATAAAAACATCATTGGAAGATGCAGCGCAGTATATGCACAAAAGGAGATTTAAAGTGATTAGTTTTAAAAATATCAGGCACCTTATGTCATTTCAGGAATTAGTAGCACAAATGGCGCTTTCAGAAGCAATTTATGTCGCACCATCAGAGGGTTTAAAAAAGCAATTTGCCTTTATTTATTTGATTGCATTTTATCAAGCTGATTATAAAAGATATGAAGGGGAAGCTTTTTACATTGCACCTGAATATGATGATATTCACTTTTCAATAGGTGGACCTACATATTTATTTGACGAAGCAATTGGGACAAGAACATATCCACATGAAATTATTTTAGAACCAGCGAAAGCTTTATTAGAAGGAAAAGAAGTAAAGGAAGAAGGGTTTGATGAAGTAGCCAGTTTTTTAGTTCATCAAGCTAAAAGTTTTGTAAAGGAGTAAGC
>CALGWE010000409.1:0-3959 GCA_937935915.1 uncultured Clostridia bacterium | reverse complement strand
AATAGTGCCAAATATTGGTCAAATGCCACTATTAATAATACTTCTTTTGAAATATTGTATACCTTTGATGGCATTTCTAGGACACCTAAACTCTATAGTGTTGTAAATGATGTGATTACAGAAGCTACCTTTAGTTATACCTCTGAAAATATGGCTGCCCTGATGCATATCGTTAATACGACAGGCATTGTATTAGGTGGTGATAACACGGCTGAAACTTCTTGTGAACTTTATGAAATTGAGAAATTTGCATTTATTAAAAAGGTATGTACCTCAGAAGATCTTAAATTATTAATGAAATATGGCCAATAAATGGAAGGAGCTATTTAAGTGGACGTATTACCTCTTATTAAGCAAATTAACGAAATGAATGAAAAAATCGATGCAATGAACACGACCATTAGTAACCTGAATACAACAATTAATCAGCTTAAAGGTACTATAAATACAGATACATCTGATATAGCTACTACGCCTTCCCAACCAATTATCGTTCATGATATGCCTTATTATTATGAGGATATTAAATGGCCGAAAAAATCTGATATTCTCTATATGCCAAAAGTTGCACCACTACCAGATGTAAGTACTAAACATATTGTATGTGACACTCAAACACTGCCATTATATGATATGCTAGGTGACTTTGTTGTAAGTTATTTAACAGAGAGTGTGCCTGCCATTACCCATAACACTGCTACTAACCGTGTTTTTGAACTGCCACAGTTAAAGGTCATTCCTTTCACCTCTATTTATTACTTTACAATTAATGTAACAGCTATTTCTAATGAAGCGCCCACCTTGCAACTTAACAATCATAATGCTACTAATACACCAGTTGCATTTACCGGTTTAAAAGCAACAACAGGTATTCAAAAAATTAGCTGTAGTGTAGGCTCAGGTGCTTATACAGCACAATCTATCTTGTCCCCTTGCATTGGCATTACTACTGAAGATATTGCCAATCAGCGTTATATCTCATATGAAATACTAGGTGTTTATAATAGAAATGATTTAGGGTTAAATGAAAACTTCATAGGTGATATTAAATTCTCAGGGGAACGCTTTGATGGCTCAGTAGAAGGTATTACAATGACTGTAAATGGTACACCTTATACCTTACCAGTTATTCGTAGTTTATTCGGCTTTAGCGATTATATCAGGGATGGTAAATTATATCGTAAAATTATTAAAAAGCGTATTACAGCAGATATGATTGATACGTTGGAAAATCCATGGAGTACAATTTATAAATACGGTGAGAAGTCCTCAATGGTTATGTTAAAACCAGAGCTCACTGACTTTGTACAATCTGCTGATAGCTGGTATCCTAATAATGGCTTAAGATATTATATTTGGAGTCCAACAATCACAACACATGCCATGAGTAGCTTAAATGATTTTGGTGGTGCTGCGAATGTGCGATGCCTCTTCTATGGTAAAGCCCATGGCTTTTCTGGCACACGTATTATTTTGAAGCTTAAAAATAGTGATATTGGCTATACCTATGGCACTGATCCAGCACCTACTGCCGAATATCTGGCAAATAGGTACAAAGAATGGGTTACAAATCATCCAACCTATATTTATTATCCAGTAGAAACGCCTATAGAAGAAACATTGCCTATGACGCTACCACTTTTAAAGGGGAATGGTTATATTAATACTGTCGCATTTGATACAGGCTCTACTTTAAGCATTGCACCGGTTTTAAGGGTGCAGCGCCAAGACTGCAAATATCGCAACTTAAATGGTAAGGTATGGCTTTGTATTGGCGATAGCATTACCCAGGCTCAAGGCTCTAATTTTAGTTATTCTGTGCTTGCTAAAAATCTCATTCCAAACTGTATAACTTATAATTATGGTAGCGGTGGTTCAAGTATCTGTAATTACAATAATGGTGCTAGAGCTTGGGGGATATGGGCAGACAATAATATTCATACATTCCCAGAACATGTTGACTTAATTACTATTATGCTTGGCGTTAATGATCGTAAACCAACGCTTAATATCGGTACACTTGAAGACTTGCCTGACGGCAATGGGTCTTATTATGCGGCTTATAAAAAGCTGATTTTAACACTTACCAATAAATATCCCCTTGCAAGACTCGTCATTTGTGCCCCACCAAGACTTGCTTACTATGCAGATGAAACAGAACAACTGAGTGCGATTTATAATGCAACCAGGCAAATCGCACAGTACTTTAATTTAGAATTTATAGATATCAATAAAGGTGGTGGTGTGAATAACCTTACCCCACCAGCCAATTGGCAAATCACAGGCTATAATAAACGAACAGGCTGGCTGACACCAGATAGCTTACATTATAATGATTTAGCCCAAGAAATGCTTTTTGAATACCTCGTAAATCACTTATAAAAAATAAGCTTCCAAGTAAAGTCTAAGACTACTTGGAAGCTTATTTTAGGATACTTATTATCCTTTTATATTTTTATTATTTAAAGATTTCTTATCGATATCATTAAAAATAAAACCTACTACTTTCGCATTAACGAGTTTAATCTTTTCAAGAGCTTGATGAATATTTTTATGGGTTGTACGTCCTTTACGTACGACTAATGCTACATTAGGAACGATTGAGGCTAATATTGCAGCATCTGTTACCACATTAATAGGTGGTGTATCAAAGAATATGTACGTATACTGGGTACTTAATGTCTCTAATAACTCACTCATCTTCTTGGAACCTAGTAATTCAGAAGCATTTCCAGGTTTTTCACCTGCCCTAATAACATCTAAATTAGGATAGCTCGTATGACCAATAATCGCTGTAATCTCCTCCGTACTTTCAACATTTAAATAGTTTGCTAAGTTACTCGTTGCGTCTGTTTCAAAAAGTATTTGTTGTGTCGGTGTTCTAAGGTTACAATCTATGATTAAAACATTTTCACCTGTTTCAGCAAAGCTAATTGCAAGATTGGCACATGTAATAGATTTACCTTCTTGAATTGAAGGACTTGTAATCATTAATTTTTAATCGTTGTACGACAATCTTTATAAGCTTCTAGCGTTTGGAAGTGTGTTGTATCACTTAATAATTTTTGCTTAAGCTTTTCAGGATTGATTTTATTTTTCATTCTATTTCCCCCTTGCTGCTTTACCATTTTGAATTGTAGGAATTGTCCCTAGTATAGTTAAATCATAGACATTCACAAGGTTATTAATGTTTCTAATCTTTGTATCAAATATTGCGTAAAGTAAGATAATCACAAATGGAATGATTCCACCACCAACGCCACCGATTAATACCTTTTTCCATGGACTTGCCACATAAGGTGTTAATGGTGCAGTAGGTGTATCAATTGCTTCAAAATAACCTACACGTAAAACATCATAAATCTCTTGAGGTGCCACATCTATCATAGTATTAATAATTGTTAATGCATCTTCTTCATTTGAGCAAGTAACTGTTAAGGTGATAAACGGACTTCCTTTTGTTGTAAAAGTGCCGATCATCCCTCGTAAATCATTGGCTGTATAATCAAGACCCGCTGTTTCAATGATTTTATTAAGTACACGATCAGTTTTCATCATTTGTGTATAGGTATTAACGATCTCTTGAGCTTGACCAATATTACTAATCCCTTTAGTTAACATCTCGGTATCATCATTACTAATCGCATAAAGCGTCGCCATGGCAGTATAAGATGTAGATGTATGCGTACTTACATATTTATACATCACACCTGCACATAATACAGCGCATAGTACAATAATATACCATCGCTTCAGTACTCTAAAAACAATATCAAAAAGTGATATTTCAATATTTTCCATAATTACACTCCCTATATTCTCTTTTCTCAGACATCTAGTAATTTATATTGTATTAAAATGTTTTTTAGTTTAAATTTTAAATAATTTTTTAAAGCAATAGGTAAGACAATGATAAGCGTTTTCTTATCTTGAAAGTCTTTAAACCACTGACCATAGCC
>CALGWE010000408.1:0-1061 GCA_937935915.1 uncultured Clostridia bacterium | reverse complement strand
CCATACGAACTGACGCGTAGAATTTAAGCGCACGTCCACCTGTTGTTGTTTCATTACTTCCGAACATGATACCTACTTTTTCACGAAGTTGGTTAATAAATACGATTGTACATTTAGATTTATTAATAACACCTGTTAATTTTCTAAGCGCTTGTGACATAAGTCTTGCTTGAAGACCCATGTGTGAATCCCCCATGTCACCTTCAATCTCTGCTCTTGGTACAAGTGCTGCTACAGAGTCAACAATGATAAGGTCAATCGCACCTGAACGTGCCATTGTTTCTGCGATTTCTAATGCTTGTTCCCCATTGTCTGGTTGTGAAATATAAAGTTCATCAATATTTACACCTAATTTTTTAGCATAAGCTGGATCAAGAGCATGTTCTGCATCGATGAATGCTGCGATACCACCTTGTTTTTGAACTTCTGCAATCATATGAAGTGTAACTGTTGTTTTACCTGAAGACTCTGGACCATAGATTTCTACAACTCTACCTCTTGGAAGTCCACCTACTCCAAGTGCAATATCTAAACTTAATGAACCTGTAGGAAATGTTTGTACATTAGTATCTGTAGCTTCCCCAAGCTTCATAATAGATCCTTTACCAAATTGCTTTTGTATCTGTGAAATGGCGGCGTCTAATGCTTTTTTTGATTCTTCGTTCATTTGTTTATCTCTCCTTCGTCATACATTTATATTCAATCATCTTTAAAATTAAATCTTATCGATTACTCATACTCATTTTCGTTTAATCGAACATTTGTTCTAAAACTATTATACATAACTTTATACTTAATAGCAAGTTATTTATTTTAAAAGTTTATAGAGCTCATATAGAACAGTTTTTACTGTTTTTTCTCTTATTTGAGCCCTTGTACCTTTTAAACGTAATTCATGAACGTATGTTTGATCTGGCAATGCAAGACCGATATATACAAGTCCTACCGGCTTTTCTTTAGTGCCCCCTGTAGGGCCTGCTATACCTGTTGTAGATAAGCCTATAGTGGCACCTGTTACTCTCCTCACCCCTTCTGCCATCTCTTTCGCCGTCTCTTTGCTT
>CALGWE010000407.1:0-2437 GCA_937935915.1 uncultured Clostridia bacterium | reverse complement strand
AAAACATTAAATAAGTTAAAATAAAATATATAATTTTTGAAAATAAAAATATATCACCGTTCGTAAACAGGAATATTGTTTAGAAGGAGGAGAAATTTATGAAGATTAAGTTGATTTTTTGGGGCAACCAAACAGTGAATTTAAATGAAGCAGGATTAATATATGACTTAAAATTGGCACGTTATTATAGGAGGGTTTCAACTAGTCTTTATGAATATGCTCATATTAAACAAGAGGATATAAAAGGGTTATATGATGAAATGAATAGGAAAGTTGATGTAATCGTCTTATTAACAATGGAGGCGTTAAATGAAGAACGCATTGAGATCATTAAAGACTTGAGCACTAAGTATTTAAATAAGCTCTATATTTTGATGAAGGAAAAAGGTGAAGAAGCGTTATTAGAAGCCTATGGCTTAAAAGATGTTTATAATTATGTACCAGATGTGGGGATTAAAGAACTCTTGCATATATTCCCAGTAGTGATTGAACAATTTATAAAGAATAGGGAAAGGCTTTCTTATAAACTAAAGGGGAGTACTTTAATTATGGGATATGAGCAAACAAGCCGTGGCATGGGTGAGCTTGTTAAGGAGATTTTTAAGAATTGGCGACATGTTTATACATTTCCATGTGTTACATTGAATTTATATAGTAAGGATGAAGGAGATTTAGTGAAGATTACCCAGCTTGAAGATGTCTTTTGTGATTATGTAGGCGAAGAAACAAAGTTTATACTCAATTGGCATAAACATGCTAAAGTGGGGGAAGAAATATACTTTTTAGCTGAGGGAAGAATAAAAGAAGAAAGTTAATAATTAAAATGTTTTTATGTGTATTTTAGTAAGCCTAAGTTTTTAATTCAAAACTTAGGCTATTTTTAATGGATGTTTACATAAATTGACACTAGTGGTAAATTAAGATAAAATTAGAGTAAATGCAATATTAAATAAATAGTAAGAAAGGAGACACAATGAAAGGGACTATAAAAGTTATGCTTGAAAAATATAAATCGGTATTCGACTTTATCGGTATAACGTGTATTATTGTAATTTATTTTATAGCAAGACTAGGACTAATCATTTATCAGGACATGGATACTGTAAATGTGTTCAACTTGTTTGTAATAGATGGTTCGATAACAGGTGGAATTTTAACAGAGATACAATTAATGTTAGTCGTATGTGCCACTATTTTATATGGTAAAAAGGGCTATATTGTAGGGATGTCATTATGCTTTATTTCAATAAGTACGCATTTAGCACCATTATTAGTAGGTGGGCAAATCATTTCTATTATAGGTATGATTATAATGATTGGTGGCGCAATCCTTTCCACCATCGTACACATATATGCAAAATATGTAAATGAACAGAAGACAAAGCTTGATAAAATGGCTAACTTAGACTCTTTAACGGGATTAGTAAACCGTCGCACAATCTTTAAGGAATTAAACAAATTGTGTGATAGTAGTGCAAAGGAGCCTTTTTTTGTTGTCTTTATTGATATCGATGATTTTAAAAAGGTAAATGATGTTGCCGGACATTATCAAGGGGATTTACTCATTCAAAAAGTTGTAGAAGAGTGGAAAAGCCTTATTCATGAGAAAGATTTATTAGGGCGCATCGGTGGTGATGAGTTTGCCCTTATTATAAGACGTAAGCTTACTAATGAAGAAGTAAGAGAATATATTAATGCGTTGCAGCTTGCATTAATGGAAAAAGTATATTTAGGAGGTGCCAATCAGCTCATCACAGCCAGCTTTGGTGTTTCAAAATATCCAGTGGATAGTGATAAAGCACAGCAACTCTTTAAATATGCAGATACAGCTATGTATATGGCAAAGTCTAGTGGTAAAAACGATGTACAATTCTTCTCTAAAGAAATGTATGAAGGTATGATGCATAATATGAAACTTGAAAACGCACTTACTAAGGCTATAGCAAATAATGAAATGTATCTCATGTATCAACCACAATATGAATGTCATAATAAAAAATTAAGAGGATTTGAGGTACTTTTAAGATGGAAATCAGAGGAGTTTGGTTTTGTGTCACCCGCTGATTTTATACCACTTGCAGAAAAGAATGGACAGATTATCCAAATAGGTGAATGGGTTTTAGAAACAGCTTGTATGCAGTTTAAAAAGTTATTAGAAGTACATAATACAAAAAAGGTATTATCTATTATATGTAAATAGCCAATTAACACACATATCATAACACCTAATCCAGTTTTTATATTTCTCATTCCTGGTTTTTTTATCTTCAAAATACTCCCCCCCTTCCTATTATTTATAATACCATAAATAATATTTCAAAAGAAATAGCTTTAATTTCCATGAATATCTTTTAATTCCTCTCTGTCTACCCTAGCTTCCTTATCATCATAAGCTGATTTACTGAATATTTTTTCTGCTTCAATTAAATCTAATCCT
>CALGWE010000406.1:0-1910 GCA_937935915.1 uncultured Clostridia bacterium | reverse complement strand
AACATTCAAAGGAGAAACATTATGTTTGAGACAAAAGACCCTTACTTATTATTAAGTTTAGTCAATACAAAGTTAAGAGATGAAGTCCCATCATTAGATGAGCTTTGCAAAAGCTATGATGTAGACCCAGCGTCTATTAAAGAGCGTTTAGCAAAAGTAGGTTATATTTATAGCAAGGATAACAATCAATTTGTGACAGAGTAAGGACAGTATAAAAGACTAAGTATAGTATAGAAAACCAAGGACAAAAATATAGGGCTGATAAAAGCAGTAAGTGAGAGGACGGAGAATAATGAGCTTTGAAGCAAATTTAAAGAAATATGCTAAGTTAGTTGTAGAAGTTGGGGTAAATATTCAAAAAGATCAACTTTTACTGATTAGAACACCACTAGAAGGGGCATCCTTTGCAAGAGAGATGGTAAAATGCGCTTATGAAAGAGGCGCAAAACGTGTATTTGTTGAATATAGTGATGAAGAAGTGACTAAATTATTATATACACATGCTACAGAAGAGACATTAGCAGACTACCCAGAGTGGATGGCAGCTAAGATGAATACTTTAGCTGAGCAAGATGCAGCTTTTATTTCAATTAGCGCAGGTAATCCAGATTTACTTAAGGATATTCCAACAAGTAAGATTGCAGCCATGCAAAAAAGTAGTGGGGTAGCTTTAGCACCTTTTAGAAAGCTTACAAGTAACTCAGATGTATGTTGGTGCGTGGTATCTATGCCAACACCAGCTTGGAGCCAAAAGGTGTTCCCAGATAAATCACCTGAAGAAGCTGAAAGTTTATTATGGGACCGCATCTTTGAAGCCACACGTATTACTGAAGCAGACCCTGTAGCAGCTTGGCAGGCACATACAGACTTATTAGCACGTAAATGTGCTTATTTAAATGACAAGAAGATCAAGACATTACATTACACAGCACCAGGTACAGATTTAACAGTAGAACTTGCTAAAAATCATATTTGGCAGGGCGGCGGGGAAGATAGTACAAAAGGTACTTACTTCGTAGCCAATATGCCAACAGAAGAAGTCTTCACTATGCCATATAAATATGGTGTTAACGGCACAGTTTCTTCTACTAAACCTTTTGTAGTAAGTGGCAATCTAGTAGATGAATTTACCCTTACATTTAAAGATGGTAAAATCGTAGACTGCACAGCAGGGCAAGGGGAAGAGGTCTTAAAAGAGCTGATTGCTACAGATGAAGGCTCACATTATTTAGGAGAAGTAGCTATCGTACCTCATAGCTCACCAGTATCCAGAACAAATACAATTTTCTTCAATACATTATTTGATGAAAATGCTTCTTGTCACTTTGCTATTGGAAGTGCTTATACAACAAACATTGTAGGCGGCGGTGACATGAGTCAAGAGGAGCTTGAAAAAGCAGGTGCCAATACTTCTATTACACACAATGACTTCATGGTAGGTAGCGACAAGTTAACAATCGAAGCAACAACAGAGTCTGGCGAGAAATTTACGGTTCTAAAAGACGGTGAATGGGCATTTGAATAGAAAGAGAGCATAAGATAAGCAGTGTACAATAGATTATTTAAGAAAAATGGAGGCTTTGGGATGGGATTTTTTAAAAAGCAATTTTTAGATGCAATTCAATGGTTAGATGAAAGTAGCAATACCCTTGTTTATATGTTTCCAATGGAAGATCAAGAAATTCAAAGTGGCGCACAGCTCACTGTAAGACCTGGGCAAGTAGCAATCTTTGTAGACCAAGGACAAATTGCAGATGTTTTTGGCCCTGGTATGTATGAACTGACTACAGCTAACTTACCACTCCTTGCAGATCTTAAACATTGGAGCTTTGGTTTCAAATCACCATTTAAATCAGATGTATATTTCTTAAACATGAAAGAATTCCTCGATAATAAATGGGGCACCAATA
>CALGWE010000405.1:0-1910 GCA_937935915.1 uncultured Clostridia bacterium | reverse complement strand
AAAAATATTGACAAATCAAACAGGTGTAATTATACTGTGATTAATTCAATAAGTCTTCAGGGCAGGGTGAAATTCCCTACCGGCGGTAAAGCCCGCGAGCCTTCATAGGCAGATTCGGTGAAACTCCGAAGCCGACAGTAAAGTCTGGATGAAAGAAGCAAATCAGTAAGATCAGTCTAGCTCTGGAATAGTATTATTTCAGAGCTTTTATATTTTATAGACATAGCAATTTATAAATTAAAATTTATAAATAGATGTTTATGAAATGATTGACCAAGAAACAAAAGATTACCTGAAGCCTTATAATAAGGCTTTTTTTTATGTATAAATTTAAGAGGATAACTAGGAAAAAGAAAAGGGGTGTAAGGATGGATAAGTATTATATGGCCCATGCATTAGAACTGGCGAAAAAAGGACGTGGTAAGGTGAATCCTAATCCTATGGTAGGGGCAGTCATTGTAAAGGGCGGCAAGATTATTGGAGAAGGCTATCATATGGCATATGGTCAGGCCCATGCAGAGGTAAATGCCTTTAAAAGCTGCACAGAAAGTGCAGAAGGTGCCACCTTGTATGTGACCTTAGAACCATGTAGTCATTATGGAAAAACGCCACCTTGTGTAGACCTTGTGATTAGGGAGAAAGTAAGTCGTGTGGTGATTGGAAATTTAGACCCTAATCCATTAGTAGCCGGGAGAGGGATTAAGAAGTTAGAGGCATGTGGTATTTCTGTAACAGTAGGGGTATTAGCTGAGGAATGTAGTCGTTTGAATGAGGTATTTATGAAGTATATTACCACCAAAATGCCTTTTGTAGTGATGAAAACGGCTATGACATTAGATGGCAAAATTGCCACAGCTACTGGAGAGTCTAAATGGATTACTGGAGAGGCAGCAAGGAAGGAAGTGCATACACTGCGAAATGCTTTAATGGGTATTATGGTAGGCAGTGGTACAGCACTTAAAGATAATCCTTATTTAACGTGTCGCTTAGAAGATGGCAGAAATCCTATTCCTATTGTGGTAGATAGTAGATTACGCTTACCACTTACCCATTATGTGGTAGAACATGCCCCAGAAAATCAGCTCATAATAGCCACTTTAACCTCAGCTGATGAAGTGAAGAAGGAAACACTCAGACAAAAAGGGGTTAATGTAATTGAAGTAGAAGCATTAGAGGGACATGTAAATCTCAAGGCGCTCATGAAAAAGTTAGGAGAGTTAGGTATTGACAGTGTGCTCTTAGAAGGGGGAAGTACTTTAAATGAGGCGGCAATAAAAGCCGGAATTGTTGACCTTGTAATGACGTATATTAGTCCTAAGCTAGTGGGCGGTGAAACAGCCAAAACGCCTATAGGTGGTAAAGGCATTGGCAGTTTAGAAAAAGCAGTGCAGCTTGAAGTATTAGAGATGCATCAAGTTGGTGAAGATATCTGCATTACAGGAAAAGTTAAAAAGGAGGAGGGCATATGTTTACAGGAATCGTAGAAGAAATTGGGACAGTTTTGGCAGTCCAAAAAGGTACAAAGGCTATTAAAATGCATATCCAAGGTAAAGTGGTTTTAGAAGATACCAGACTTGGCGATAGTATTTGTACCAATGGCGTATGTCTAACTGTAACGCAGCTCTATAAAGACAGCTTTGAAGTAGATATTATGCCTGAAACCGCCTTGAAAAGTAATTTAGGGGATTTAAAGAAAGGTAGTTTAGTACATTTAGAACGAGCCTTAACCCTTCAAAGCCGATTAGGTGGACATATGGTAAGTGGACATATTGATGGCACTGGCATCATTCAAGCTGCTACAAAAGATGAAAATGCCACATGGCTTACCATTGGGGCTTCGGAAGAACTATTAAAATATATGATTTATAAAGGTTCTATTGCCATAGATGGGGTAAGCTTAACCATTGCAC
>CALGWE010000404.1:0-2275 GCA_937935915.1 uncultured Clostridia bacterium | reverse complement strand
TATTTATGAAGGAATATATGTAGGCGAGGATTCACCTATTCCTAACACTAACGGCATGCGTAATGATGTAGTAGCTGCTTTAAAGGAAATGCAAATACCTGTATTAAGATGGCCAGGTGGTTGCTTTGCTGATGAATATCACTGGAAAGATGGCATTGGTCCTAAAGAAAGTAGGAAGAAAATGATTAATACAAACTGGGGAGGTGTAGTAGAAGATAATAGTTTTGGGACACATGAATTTATGGAGCTTTGTGATCAATTAGGATGTGAAGCTTATATTAATGGTAATGTTGGAAGTGGTAGCGTACAAGAAATGAGTGAATGGGTAGAGTATATGACTTTTGAAGGTAGCTCTCCACTAACGAAACTTAGAGAAGAGAATGGTCGTAAAGAACCATGGAAAATCAAATTCTTTGGTGTAGGTAATGAAAACTGGGGTTGTGGTGGTAATATGACACCAGAATACTATGCAAATCAATATCGCCAATATCAAACATTCATAAGAAATTATAATAGTGAACAACCAATCAATAAGATTTGTTGTGGAGCTAATGGTAATGACTATAATTGGACTAAAAAAGTAATGGAAGAATGTTTTAAAGGTGTTCAAAAAGAAGCACATGGTTTAATGGATGGCTTATCTCTTCATTATTATACAATCACAGGTCCAGATTGGAATCATAAAGGAAGTGCTACTGGCTTTAGTAAAGAAGAATGGTATAAAACACTTAAAGCTACATTAGATATGGAAGAATTAATTACACGCCATAGTACAATTATGGATGAGTATGACCCAGAACAGCATATTGGACTTATGGTAGATGAATGGGGAAATTGGTTTGATGTAGAGCTTGGTACAAATCCTGGTTTCTTATATCAACAAAATACAATGAGAGATGCACTTGTTGCGGGTATTAACTTAAATATCTTTAATAAACACTGTAAACGTGTAAGAATGGCAAATATTGCGCAAATGGTAAATGTACTTCAAGCTGTTATTTTAACAGAAGGTGAAAAAATGGTATTAACACCTACTTACTATGTATTTTATCTTTATAGAAAACATCAAGAAGCAACATTAGTAGATAGTTATTTACAAACAAATCTTATCGGTACTGAAGTTTCTAAAGTACCAAATCTTGTAGAGTCTGTTTCTATTAATGAAGAAGGACACCTTAACATGACAATTAATAACTTATCAATTGATGAAAGCTATGATGTAGATAGTGTATTAGTAGACTTTAAGGCTAAAAATGTTAAAGGAACTATTTTAAAGGGTGATATGAACGATTACAACAGCTTTGAAAATCCAGAAGTCGTAAAATTAGAAGCATTTGATGCATATGAGTTAACAGAGCAAGGCATTAAATTTACAGTACCACCATGTAGCGTATTACACTTAGAGGTATACTAATGCGCGTATGCAAGGGATGTCTTATAAGAGATATAGATTATAAAAAAGAGTACCAGAATATGTTTGATTATATAGCTGGATTAGATGAAGAGATTAAGGCTAGTGAGCAAATATATGAGATACGTTTACAAACTTGTAAGGAATGTGATGCACTTATAAATGGGATGTGTAAATATTGTGGGTGTTTTGTAGAAATGAGGGCAGCTATTAACCATAATAGCTGTCCCTATAATAAATGGTAAATAGTTATTTCATTGGACTATAGTTAATTTGAACATTAATATTTTGATTATAATTTCCAAAACTCTTACCGAAGATTGTAAGACCACCAATATATTTAGCATTGTTTGGAATGGCTAATTTGAACTTTATGGTACTTTTATAATCAAAGTTAAAATTACGAATGGTGATATCTGAGATACGCGTACCATCGATAAATGTACCTTCTTCATTGATAACGAGCATTTTTAAAAGACCGTATTGATTCCAGCCAGAAGGCCACCAATCTGGTGTAAAGATACCTTTTACATTTCCGAAGTCGCCAGGGCTTGTCCATTTTCCAATATAGGTATCATTAATATAAAAATGAATATCAGATGGCCAAGTATCATTGTAACCAGGAGCTTCAGAAGAAAGTTCTGCAGAAATGGAGATTTGGTCAATCTTTTGAGAAATAGGGATAAAGTTAGGAAGCATGTATTCTATATAGCCTTGTGTGAACCAGAGAATATCTGCATCATAATGTTCAGGATGTGCAAAATATCTAGCATCATCTACTTCGCCAATAATTTTAGTTGGTGAAGCCAAAGCGCAAGTAGGGTGAATTTCATAATCACAGTAATGTCCAACTTTGATTTCAGC
>CALGWE010000403.1:0-1789 GCA_937935915.1 uncultured Clostridia bacterium | reverse complement strand
AAAAATCCCTTCTGGTTTCGGTCTTATCAAAGCATCTACACTTCCCATAAAAAGAAGTATAATATCTGGATCACTTTTAATAATCTTTTTAATGGCTTCTGCTTTAAGTTTATCATTGGGTAATCCTACATTTAAGTCATAAACCAGCTTTTGATAGGCCTCACTAACATGAGTCATAACGCCTGTACTAGCTGATTGAATAGTGACGACTACTAACATGGCGAAAAACATTAATTTAATATTGTCAATTAAAACTTTTGATGTCCCTACATTATTAAGGGATATCCCAAATACGGGATACCTTTTTTTAATAAAATGAAATAAAAAGGTAGAAATCCTAATGAGTAACCTTGGAAAAACCATTAGGACCCCAATAATGGAAAGTAAATAGGCAATAGGGCTTAAAAGACGTGCCATCTCTGGTTGCAATGTATTGATAAAGTATGAAATACCAATAAAAACGGCGCCTACTATGCTTTTTTGTAAGCTAAAACCCTTCTCTTCCTTAGATTGCTTTAAAATAAGGGCTTTCACTTGTAAATAGCTAATTTGTTGAATCGGAATAACAGCAGAAATAAAAGATAAGATAACTGCAAATATTAAACCTATTAATAAGTACATTGCATTAATATTGACCTTTTCTATAATGCCATATGCCCTAAGTGGAGACATCAGATAAGTTGTAATAATAGTAATGACACACCCTAAGAGCATCCCTCCTCCTCCGCCTAATAAACCATATAAAATACTTTCGATATACAAAATACCCTTGACTGTTCCTTTGGTTGCCCCTTGACTTAAAAATGTGCCAATAACAGTCAGCCTTTCTGTAATCATCAATTTAAATGAACTATAAATAATCATAATACTCATGCATACAATGATTGCCAACATAAAATACATCGGCATCATCATTTGACCACTATAATCATTGTAGTCACTGTATACTGGTCTAGCTTTTAGCTTAGAATGAGCAGCTTCAAACTTTTGAATAGACTCATTAATAGTGCTTTCTGTTTTATCTGCCATTACACTATTGTATTTGCCATTCATCCCTAGCTGTGAGGCTAGGAAGTTATAATCCACTAACATAGCAAATTCATCTGCTTTGTCTCCATAAAAAATGCCATTGCCATTGGATAAACCTACTATTTTAAGACGCAGCTTCACATCTTTTATTTTAAGCTCAATTTGATCACCTATTTTCAGATGTTGATCCTCGGCTGCACGGGTAGAAATAATACAGGCTTTATTCTTTAACTTATTAAGGTCTTCTTTTTCTAATAAAACTTGCTGATCGATATATTCCTTTTCACGTCCATATAAAGTCACGCGTATCTCATCTTTTTCACCATAAGTTACACTATACACTATTTGTGGCAGTAAATTTTGTACACCTACCGCTTTGATTTGATTGAATTTAAAACTATGATTGCCTTTATCATAGTAAATTTGAATATCCTTATGTTCTGATAGTTCCCTCTGAGACTTTACTAGTACATCTGAAGCCACTTCTACCATAGCCAAGCCACCAATTAATAATCCAGAACTTAAGAAGATGGCTGTTAAAATTAAAATTAAACGACTCTTTTTTTCCAACATGCTTTTTATAATATAGGTTAAAAATATTCTCATAAGCGTATCCTCTTACTTATTCTGAAAGATAAATAGTTGCATCTACTTGTGCATCCACCTGAAGTAGTTCTTTGCCCTTTGTAACTTCTACTTCTGCCTTAATATATGAATCACCTTCTTTATCGATTGCATGATTGGATAAATGACTAATCGT
>CALGWE010000402.1:0-3197 GCA_937935915.1 uncultured Clostridia bacterium | reverse complement strand
CTGCCTTCTAAATAATGTTTAATAAAGTTTCCCAGAAGTATCTCGTTCCTCGCAGCTAACACTTTACCTTTTGAACTAGTCTTAGTAATTGGATTATATTCTATCACTTCATTGTTTTCATAGCTTACTTGATACCCCTTAAGATGCTCAGGGCTTTCAATGGTCATAGTATATGCTCCATCTACTTGGGCTTTTTGCTTCATTTTTATTACATTGGGTTGCGTGTCTTTCAAAAATGTAACCGTAGCATTTACTTCGTAGCACTTTATATTGCTAAGTGCTGCCTTTACATCGCCTGATGCGCAGCTACTCCCTTTTTGACAGCCATAAAACACAACAGATAAAAGTAATAAAAACACAAACAAAACAATCCTTTGTTCTCTCACTTTCCTTCCCCCTATTATTTAATAAGTGTTGGAAGTAAGTCACTCCTACCTATAATACCTACAAGTTGATTTTTTTCATTAATAACAGGTATACGATTAATTCTTCGATTAACCATAATTGATGCTATTTCACCGATAGTTGCATCCACATGGACTGCGTAAACTGGTGATGACATTATATCACTTGCAGTAAGGTAATTCAAATGTCTATACTTATGTTTATGTTGTATTTCCCCATCTATAAATAATATACTCACGATAAACTCTAGATATGATGAAATATTTAATCCTTTTTCCTTAGTAATTAAGTCTTTTTCAGTTACAATTCCTACCAATTGCCCATTATGATCTACAACTGGTACACCACTTACATGATTTTGTAGTAATATGCTTACGATATCCTTTACACGTTCTTCTGCAGTTACTGCAATTACATTCTTTTTCATGATATCTCTAGCACGCATTTTTTCACCTCCTAGGTGACTCATACTTAACCATTTATCTCATATAGACTATACTTGTTTCTCAGATTAAATTCTTCAATGACTAAATCTATGCCCTTTATATATATATCGCTAGGAAGCATACTATATTCATTTTTCTTCTGTCTTAATAAATCTCCAGCTCTTGATTGTATATAAACACCTAATTTAGCAGCATCTATTGGTGCTATGTTTTGTGCCCACAATCCTAATATAATTCCTGTTAAGACGTCACCACTCCCCCCTTTTGCCATACCATTATTCCCGTTCCTACTTATATATATGTCACCATCCTTATCTGCAATTACTGTTCTTTCTGTTTTGAGCACCAAAATAACCTTATTTTTTTGTGCAAATTCACTAGCAACTTCTAAAGGATGTTCTAAAATTTCTTCAATAGTGCTTCCTGTAAGCCTAGCCATTTCTCCAGGATGTGGTGTTAAAATCGTAGGTGCTTTTCTCACTTTTATAATTTCTAACATGTCCTTTAAATAATACAGTCCATCTGCATCTATCACACAAGGTTTATCACTTTTTAAAACTGCCTCTACTGCTTTTTTAGCCGCTTCACTTCTGCCAATTCCTGGGCCGATCGCAATTTTATTATAGTTTGGTATGAGTGCTTCAATCTCTGATATTGCCTCTTTTGCAATATGACCTTCTTCTGATTTTAATGGAATTGTCATTACTTCTGTTAGTTTAACTTCCATAATATCATGAATCACTTCTGGTACTGCTGCAGTTACAAGCCCACTTCCACTACTAATAGCAGCCTGACTTGCTAAAGTCACTGCACCTGACATGCCACTTTGCCCACCTATAATAATTATGCGCCCATAGCTTCCTTTATTGCTTCTTGTAAAACGTTTTGGCAATATTTCTTTCATTTCTTCTTTTTCTAGTGAAAACTGCTTAGTTTCTGTCTCACCTATCAATTCGTCCGGTATGCCAATTGGCACAACTTTTAATTGTCCAACATAGTCTATTGCTGGATATAATACAAGCCCCCTTTTAAGGGCAGCAAAAGTAATGGTACAATCTGCCTTTACTGCTACCCCTTGGACCTTACCTGTTAACCCATCTATTCCTGAAGGAATATCGACACAAATTTTAACGGCTTCCATTTCATTAATGGTGGATATAATTTCTGCAAATAGCCCTTCTACATTTCTTGATAAGCCTGTTCCAAAAATTGCATCTACTATAATATCTGCACGTTTAAGATATTCTCTGGCCATTTCCAGCTCTTCATCACTAATATGCACTAGTGCAATATTCATGTTTTTTGCTATCTCATAATAGGTTCTGCCATCAGCTGAGAGCTTTTCTTCCTGAGCTAACATAAGCACAGTTACTTTACGTTTTGACCATACTGTAAGTTGCCTTGCAAGAGATAGTCCATCTCCCCCATTATTACCAGGCCCACATACTATAATGACTTCTTTTAGGCTCTCATCTAAAACTTCTATTTCTTTAAATACTTGATAAGAAGCTTGTTCCATAAGTAAAAGGCTAGGTATTTTATACCTAGCCACAGCTAATTCATCTATTTTTCGCATTTGCATAGGTGTCATTAATTTCATATGTTTTCTCCTCCTTCTGCTAGGGCATATGCCACTGCATAGGTTTGACAATGTGAAATACTAACCAAAATTGTCTTTACACCTAGTTGCTGCCCTAATTCTTTGGCACACCCTAATAGACAAACTTGGGGTTTTCCCAGTTTGTCCGGTGTAATTTCAATATCACTTGGTGCAAAGCTTCTAAAACCTGTTCCAAGTGCCTTACTTACAGCTTCTTTAGCTGCAAAAATACCTGCTATTGTTTCTGCGCGATTGTTTTTTGTTTCAAAATATGCTCTTTCCTTTTCTGTAAAAATCTTATTTAAAAAAGATGGTGTTTTTATTACAGCTTTTTCTATACGATGAATCTCTATAATATCTGTGCCTATTCCTAATATCATTTTGTATCCCCTAAGGTTTTATCAATAATTTCGATTTGTTGCTGTCCTACAATATTGTGAAGATAGTTATAAATATCTTTTAAAAACTTTTCACTTTGTTTCTTTTCATTAGTTTTTTGAAGCATTTCTTCGCGAAGTGCTGCTATTTCTGCTTCTAATTTTAGCTCCTTTAAGCGATGCAGTTCAATATACTCATAGCCTACTGCCACCATTTCTTCAACAAGTGCATTATTCGTAGATATCACAGCTTCATCTACTTCTTCTAAACGTTTTTCAATCTCTTCTAAGCGATTGTTTACTTCTAAAGTACTTTGATGTAGTTTATTAAGCTCTTCTATTTTCTTTGTACTATTTTCATCTTGAACC
>CALGWE010000401.1:0-4741 GCA_937935915.1 uncultured Clostridia bacterium | reverse complement strand
ACTTTTTCTAAGTCAAATTCATTCTCTGCTAAGAATGCTGCAAGAGTATCTACTTGTTCATTCCATGGTGCATTCTCGTCTTTCATTACATACTCACCAGCTGCTGCCTGTTCGTATTTGCTTGAACCATCTTCTTTGCTAATGTAATCAAATTTAACGCTAACTGGTTTACCTTCTTCAAAAGTTACAGTTGCAATTGTTGTACCTTTTTCGCTATCAACTTCACCAACTTTTTCTCCTGTGAAAGCAGCTTCTTGAGCTTCTACACTTACTGCAGCTGGAGCTTCATTTGAACCACAAGCTGTAAATGCCATCATTGAACTTAATGCTAATAATAAAATGCCTAACTTTTTCATAATTTCCTCCAAAGTATTTATTGCATATTGCTTTCACATTATATCCGACACTGGAATATTTTTCAATATTTTTGTTAATTTTTTATCCATCTATTTTATAGCTTATCAACAAGTTGCTTAAAAATATTTATAATAACATACTACTAATTATGGTTTACATCCCCTAAATACACATTTTTACTTCTTAAAGAATTTGTATTTTTCTAAAGGATGAATCTCCAAGCAGAAAACTTCGTTTTTTTTTTATCAAGCCATCCTTCACCTTTGCAATACATTTACATATAAAAAGGCACTACACCTTAAACTTTAGTGTAATGCCTTCTATCTTTTCTATTATAATTATGTTTATTTTTTAAGTCTTGGAAAACCAACTGCTATAGCAATAAGTCCACAAACTCCCATAAGAATTGGGTAATGTAAATATCTTAAAATCTCAATAGGTGAAATTCCTGCGAGACCTGATGCCACAATGAGCTGTGCCCCGTAAGGAATAATCCCTTGAATACATGCCCCAAAAATATCTAAGATACTAGCTGTTCTTCTTGGGTCAATGTCATATTCCTCTGCAATATCTTTTGCAAGTGGTCCTGCCATTACAATAGCGATTGTATTATTGGCTGTACACATATCTACAAGGCTTACAAGTGCAGCAATACCAAACTCTGCCCCCTTCTTTGTATGTATACGACGCTTTACAAAATTCACTAAGTAGTCAATTCCACCATTTTCTTTGATAAGCTCTAATGTACCACCAATGATCATTGCAAGTAATACCATTTCTGCCATACCAAGCATACCATTTGAAGCAGCACTTATTGCATCAAATACACCAAAGCTGCCTGTTACAATGCCCACGATTCCTGCAAGTACTGTTCCTCCTGCAAGTAAGATAAATACATTAATCCCTAAAATTGCTCCAAGTAATACTGCAATATATGGGATTACTTTGATCCACTCATATACATATTCACCAGTAAGCTCTTGCTGATATTGACCTGCCATTACAGTTAAAATAATAATTGTAATAATTGCAGCTGGTAAAACGATTAAGAAGTTTACTTTAAACTTATCTTTTAATTCACATCCTTGAGTACGTACTGCTGTAATTGTTGTGTCTGAAATCATAGAGAGGTTATCACCAAACATTCCCCCACCTACAATTGCCCCAATTACAAGAGGTATTGGCATACCTGTTGTTTCAGCAATACCAAGACCGATTGGTGTAAGCGCTGTAATTGTTCCTACAGATGTCCCCATAGCAAGCGAAATAAAACAAGCAATTAAGAATAAACCACCTACTAAAAACTTAGATGGAATTAAATTTAAGCTTAAATTAACAGTAGATTCTACACCACCCATAGCTTTAGCTACAGAAGCAAACGCACCTGCTAAGATGAAGATAATACACATCATCATAATATCTGTATGACCTGCACCTTTACAAAACATTTCAATCTTCTCTTCAAATGACTTATTTCTGTTAAAGACTAATGCCACTGCAGTTGCAATCATAAATGCTATCAGTACTGGCATTTTATAAAAATCATTTGTTACAATTCCTACTCCTAAGAATAGTATTAAAAACACGCCTAAAGGCAGTAATGCTAATGCACTACCCTGATTTCCTTCTTTCTTCATATGACACCTTCCTAAATAATATATAGTTAATGTCTATATTAACATAGTTTATTTGTATTAATCTACTATTAAATTTTGTCATATGAATGTTTAGGCGTCTTAAATTGCTATAAATTGATTCAACCCACCCAATTACTCATATAATCACCATTTCTATCACTTGTATAATAGCTATGATTACTACCACCTTCCCAAATTACATTCCCATTATCATCTTTTTTAATAAACTTGAATTCAAAATTAGAATTTGCTGGAATACCAGTAACTGTGCCTTCCCAAGTTGGATAATTCGTTGGTGATAATTTAATTGCTTTACGCGTATCCCATTCCCCTAAAGCCTTAATACTGCCTACTACATATATATTTTGTCCCCAATAAGTTTCTGCTTGATTTACTTTAAATTTCACACTCACATTCGTCTGATTCGTTTCTTCTTTTTCGTATTTTGCAATAAAGTCTTTATAATAATTATAAGACTGTCCCTCTACTACATCGCCAACCCTTAGAATGGTAATTCCTTTATACCCATGATGGTCTATGGCATCTGAAATATTGTCCCAATAATATGAATAATCATCTCCACCAGACAAAGCATTTTCACCTTTTATCTCCACGCCCACTCCAGCTGCACTATCCCCTACATAACCTACTAATTTCTTAGGTGTAGAAGTATTATTGCCTGCATAATCATTCATTTCAAGACATGTAAAATGTAAACTTACTTCATCATTAAAACTACTTACCATCTCTAAAATCGGATTATAACCATAGCCATTACTTTGACTAAAATCGCTATTAATAACACCTGCACATACTTCTGCTGCACGGGGTGTATTAGTTGACTCCATTTGCCAGTGAACGCCTGGTATCTTAATACCTAATTTAATATTATCAAAGGCCCCATCAAAAGCTTCTTGCCCATAAGTTAGCATACGTCTACCATGTTCCACAAGGCTATTATTATACCACTCCAAAAGATCCTTACCATATTGACTTTCATAATAACTATGTGCACCATTACTATAGAAGAAATTATCACCATCAGTAGGTGGTGTAATCTCATCAGTATGCGTTAAATTACATCCCCATGCTCTATTTACACCTTCCAAACTTTCATATTTCTGAAGCATTGCTTTTCTAAATTCGGCCTTTGCCAAATTCGAATAGCACTGCATAGCGCCTTTAGTAGGATAACCTGTATTATTATCATGACTATTATAAGAAGGATATCTTAGTTCACCTGCAGGTCCACCACTGATATTCAGTTCTTGAATATCATCTTTATATGTAGCACCAAAATGTTCTTCAAAAGCATTCATAAAATCAATATACTCATCTTTTACAATCTCATCCGCCCATAAAGCAAGATACTCGTTACAATAATTCCCTTGAGAGCTCTTATACTTTAAGTTATAACGATTCATCCATTGACCGTCCATAGATTCCTTTTCATACTTATTCCATACCCAAGAAGGTAAATAAGAAGTATAATCATCCCCTACATTGCCTCCACATTGATGAAATGACATAATAGGTACGATTTCTAGATCTGCTGCTTTAATAGCTGCAAATACTCTATCATAATAACTAAAATCAAATAGATTATCTCCCTCTGCTTCTACATCTCCCCACCATACATCTACACTAATAGCATCTATACCTATTTCTTTAGCTTTTCTGAGCTGCTTATTAAATTGATCCCAATCAGTTACTTTAAGAGGTGCCATAGCATTAGCCGTAAATTCAGTACTTTGCCCAAAGGTTGTCATTGGCATTAACATACCAACCACTACGCCTGCACTTATCACCTTACAACTTATCCCTTTTAATAATCTTTTTAGTATCATTAAATCTCCCCCTAATTTAAAACACGAAATCTTATTAAACAGATAATATACTCTATTCAACTTGTTTTATTTATATTATAACTTTTTATATTTTAATTTTACATACGAAAAAAGGTGCCCCACCCCTGAAGCACCTTTTCTTTCACGTTCATATTTAATAGATATTGAGGCATTTATTTTTGTTTTAAGTTTGATTCCCGGTCAAACTTTTCCTAAACTCTGGTGTTTAAAATATACTTGTATACCCCTATACGTATATTTTAAACATACACTCCCGTGTATTTAAATCCGTTCTTAATTGGAACAATCATTGCTAATAAGAGAATGTTTTTCTGTTTTTCATAGTATTTTTTATGCATATTTAAATACTGTTAAACTTATAATTTAGGGATTATACCTCTCTTATTTAGCAACCCTTACATATATTTCTCTATCTAGTTTATTTATCTTTAACAAACTAATTTCTTATAATAAAAATAGCCACCCTATATGAATAGAGTAGCTATGTCAATCAACGTCTTGATAATTATTTGCATACAAATACAAACAATCTTTTAAAAGTTGTAATCAATATATATTCATGATACATATATATTGAGCAGCTGGCTGACATAGTTTTCACCTTAATCCCTATAGCTTTGCGTCATTAGATTTCTCTAATTTTGCCGAATTATTTAATTAGCTCCTTTGAGCTTGTCTTTATTATATACTATGCCTTTTCCAATTTCAACCACTTTTATGATATTTTTTTCCTTTTTTTATTTAAACTATATTTATTATTTATACCATATTTTTTCAAATGTATCTAAATGACTCTTTTCTGAGTTAACCACATCACTAAGATAAGTTCCTGCTAGTGTGCCAATTAAGATACTACTAAGCTCTTTAGAATTATCTTTA
>CALGWE010000400.1:0-5829 GCA_937935915.1 uncultured Clostridia bacterium | reverse complement strand
GCTTCTAATAATTGTTTCATTGAAATTACACTCATTGTAATACCTCCTGGTTTTTTCCTCCGTATATATTGAATACATATGGACTTTTATAAGCACCCCATGCGTACATCTATATACGTGCGTTTTTCTGACTTAGTATAGCACACCTTATTTATAAGTTCAATCGTTTTTATAAACTTTTTTACCTAATCTATCATAAGATTATCAAGCAATTCATCATATGACATATTTTTCCTTAAAATAATGGTGCCTTCTTTTAGTTTTGTCGTCATCTTTTTTTCACTAAGATACTCTCTAAAACTTTTAGCATCTTTTATGACCCCTTCTGCCTCTAAAAGCTCACAAATTTGTGTTGCACTTTGTTTCTCTGGGATTATAACTGTTATCACTGACTCTTCATCTTCTACATTTTCTAGGAGATTATCAGCCTTTTGTGAATTTATTACATTTTCGTCTTCCTTAAATTGTGTTTCTTTTTGACTACTGCTTGTCTCATTCGGTTTTGTTAAGAGATCAATTGGCCCTGCTACTTCTATAGATGTTTCTTTCTCTAATTGCATATTTTCAGGCTTTAATTCTTCTTGCAACACCTGATTTGCATTTAGGGTAATACCATTTTTATATTCTGTTGTATTTAGTACTATTAATAAATTAAAAATGCCAGATAAAACCATACCACATCCAAGTCCTATTAACCCAAATATAAATTGTCTTTTTCTTCCTTGCATCCTATTTACCTCATCTTATAAAGTGACAATATAAGCTGTACTTCGCCTACGCCTTTGCCTAACTTTCTTGCGATTTCTTCTACCTCAAATCCCTTATCTGCTAATGCTACTATTTCATTCACACTCTGAGAAGTACTATCTTTCATACTCTGTTTTATATTCTTTTCGTTTTTATTACCCATTTGTTTTGCATAGTTTTCTAGCATTTCACGAAAGCCTTGATTTTTCTTTTCTTCTTCCTCTAAAAAATAACTTAGAATACCTTCGAGCTCTTCTTTTGATTCATCTTTTTTATCATTTATACTTGTATAATAGCCTGTTTCATTCTCATGGGCTACAAGCATAAAAATCCCTATTAGAATGAGTAAAACACCTATTGTAATCCATAATAAATAAATAAAGGGAAGATTTTGTATTGTCATCTCCATGTTATTCTCCTTTAAATCCTAATATCAATCGATGTCTTTTGTTCATCTTTTATAATAGCTTGTTTCTTTTTGGGGTTATTAGACTTCGCATTTCCTTTTCGCTTATCATTTCCATGCTTTTTATTTTTATTAAGATCATTATCTACTTTTTCACCCTTTTGCATTTCATTTACTTTCTCTTGCTTATTATTAACTTCCTTCTTTAACAATTCAGAGAATTGATCTTGCTGAAGAACTTGTGCCTGTCTATGCATTTGTTCTCTTGCTGCAATTTCTTGTGTTTGCTGATAAACGGTTTGTGTATCTATTGGTCTTAACATTTTTCTCACCCCAAAGTTTGTATTTATAGTTTTTACTACTTTTTATAGTGGTAACATCATATTATATTTTCCAAGATTTGCTCTTAATCTAGACACTGCCTTTGTATGAAGCTGTGACACTCTAGATTCTGATACCTCTAATACTTTACTAATTTCTTTTAATGTTAGCTCTTCAAAATAATATAAAAAGATAACTTTTCTCTCTCTTTCAGGTAACTTTTCAATAAGCTCTGTAAGAGTTTCTTTCATCTCTTTATCTTCTACATAATCATCTGGTAGTGGTGCCTTAGGATCTTTAATAGTCTCAAATTGAAATGTATATTCATCAATAGAAACTAATGCACTAATATTCACATCTTTTAATAATTCATTATATTCATCTAATGAAATGCCTAAAAAAGATGCTACTTCTGCATCTTCTGGTCTTCTACCTAATTTTGTTTCAAGTTCTACATATACTTTATCTAATTCTTTTTGTTTCTTTCTTAAAGTTCTTGGTACCCAGTCTAATTTACGGATTGCATCTAGAATAGCACCTCTTATTCTTAATGAAGCATATGTTTCAAACTTAACATTTTTATTTAAATCAAATTTATCAATAGCATCTATAAGCCCTAGTATGCCATACCCTACTAAATCATCTAAATCTACATATTGATTAAGATATATTCCTAATCTACCTGCAACGAGTTTTACAAGATATACATAGCTTTCAATTATTACTGCTTTTGCTTTTTCATCTCTTGTTTTACTATATTTTAACCAAATAGCGTCCATTTCTCTTTTGTCCATATAAGAACCCCCATTGTCTTTACCTATATTTCTTTTACGCCATGCCCTATGGTTTTTACAACAAACACTCCTGTTTCTGTATGTAGCTCTACTGTTCGGCCATAATTGCTGCCTGTATCACTTGCCACTATAGGAACACGAAAAACCTTTAAACATTCTATTACTGCATTTACATTCCTTGTCCCTATTCGCATCATATCATCCATATTTTTGAATTCAAACATATGGGCGCCACCTGCTATCTTAGCCGTTAAACGCGTATTTCTTGCACCACAACTTACCATCTGCTCTATAAGTTCTTCTATGGCAGTATCTGCAAACTTTGCTACATTACTATTATTTTTAATTTGTGTACTATCTGGCAACATAATATGTGCAAGCCCACCTATTTTATTAACACTATCATACAATGCGATTCCCACACATGACCCTAAACCTAATGTTGTCAAAATATCTGGTGCTTTGGCTATCTTTAAATCCGCCATTCCTACTTTAATTATTTTCCCCTCACTCATATATTGGCTCCTAATGTATCAATAATCTTATTATAAGATTCATTATCCAAAATCAAGATATATGTTCCACTAAGTACATCATTTTTATCATGAAAGGCTGTCTCTACAAATAACATTGTATTATCGTTTCTTACAAATTCAATAGCTGGATAACTTAAAATAGCTCCTGCCATATCAATAGCCATTTGTGGTGTAGACACGTCAAACGCTAGACCAGTAAATGTGTTCAACGCGCTTAGATAAGAACCTGCTAGGATATTGCCTGTTTCACAAAGTACTGAACAATCTAGCTCATCTAATGCTTCTATATTGGTCTTCTCTCTTCCTAGCATTAAATTAATAACTTTTAATGCACTTTCTGTTTCTAATGCAAGAAGTAACATGGCATTAAAATCACCATATACATTAATAATCATTCCTGCAATAACTTCTTCTGCATCACCTAGTACTTCACTTAATTCTTGTATTTGTTCAATACGTACCCTTGCCACATTCATGTCAAGGGTACATCCTAATAGTTTGCCTAATGAAGTCATGGCATTACCAGAAGCAATATTACCAGCTTCTCTTAAAATATCAATTTCTTCATCAGTAATGTTCTGATATTGTCTTTCCCCCATTTTATCTCCCTCCAATCTATTAGTTTTCGAAAGCTTCTTCAATAATATTAGGTAAGTTTAATAATGTAACGATGTTATCAACCACTTTACCAACACCTAATATATGACTTGTTTTAATCTTTCCTTGGATATTTTGAACATTCTCCACTTGTGCTTCTTCAATTTCAATAACTTCTTTTACTTCATCTACGATAATCCCTACCATTGCCTCTTCAATCTTTACAATGATAATTCTTGCTTTATCTGTATAATCGGTTTTTTCAAGTCCAAATTGATCTCTTAAACTTACAACTGGAATAATTTCACCTCTAAGGTTCATTACCCCTTTTACACAATATGGCGCTTTAGGTACACGCATAACCGCTGTTATTTTTTCAATTGTTTGAATATTTTGAATATCAATCCCATATGATTGCTCATCTAATCTAAACACAATATATTGTGTCATGCTATCTACTGTATTTTCCATTTACTTCACCCCTAGATTAATGAATTAATATCTAAAATTAATGCAACTTCACCATTACCTAAGATTGTTGCACCAGCAATAATATCAATACCACTTAAATATTTTCCTAATGATTTAATAACAATTTCTTGTTGGCCAATTAATGAGTCAATAATGAATCCTACTTGTCTCTCACCTTTTTTAACAATAACACCCATCATTAAATCTTTATCTTCTTGTTCTGGTAAACCAAGTACACTACGTAATCTAACAATTGGAATAATCTCATTACGTACCATAATAACTTCTTGATTTTGAACAAGTTTAATATCTTCTTTACGTACATCTTCAATATTTTGAATGTTACTAAGTGGAATAGCGTATTTTTCATCACCAATGCTAATCATAAGTGCTTGAATAATTGCAAGTGTAAGTGGTAATCTTACAATAAACTTACTTCCTTTTCCAAGTTCTGTTTGAACCTCAACATGTCCACCAAGTTCTGTAATTTTACTTTTTACAACATCTAGACCTACACCACGACCTGAAAGGTCTGAAATTTTCTCTGCTGTACTAAAGCTTGGTCTAAATAATAAGTCGATAGCTTCTTGCTCGTTCATCGCATCAGCTTCTTCTTTTGTAATTGTACCTTTTTGAACCGCTTTGTTCTTAATTGCTTGAACATTGATACCTTTACCGTCATCTTCAACTTCAATTACTACACTATTACCATCTTGATATGCTTGTAATTTAATTGTTCCTTTTCTAGGTTTACCAATAGCAGCACGTTCTTCAATTGTTTCAAGACCATGGTCTGCTGCATTTCTAAGTAAGTGAATAAGTGGATCGCCAATTTCATCAATTACTGTACGGTCAAGTTCTGTTTCTTCCCCTGACATTACAAGATCAATGTCTTTACCTAATTTACGAGAAATGTCACGAATCATACGCGGGAAACGGTTAAATACGATTTCAACTGGTACCATTCGTACTTTCATAACAGCATCATGTAAATTTGTTGTAACACGCTCTAAATACTCTACTGAATCATTGTAATTTGTATTGGCATCTTGAGAATTTATATTTAAACCTTCTAATTGTGTTTTTACAATAATAAGCTCACTTACTAAGTTCATTAATGTATCTAAACGATCAATGTTTACTCTTACAGTTTTATTTGATACTTGTTTATTATTACTATTATTATTTGTTTCAGTAGTTGCTGGTGCTGCTGGTGCTGCTGGTGCTACTGGCTGTGTTTCTACTTGTTCTTCTTTTTTAGGTGCTACTTCTTCTACTTTAGCATCCTGATCCTTAGCAAATGCTTCAACTACAACCCCTTCTACCTCTGAAACACTCATAATAACTTGTTCAAGTTTTTCTTTTGTTTCTTTTGTTACCACTACAACTGTAAAGTCATTTTCAAATTTTTCATCTTCAATATCTTGTGTACTTGGTATACAGTGAATAATTTCGCCAAAACGCTCTAAATCTGTAAAGATAACAAATGCTCTTGCTGATTTTAATACACAATTTGGTGATAAATTTACTTTAATTTGGAATACATTCATCCCCATTTCAATAGCATTATTTTTTACAAGTTTTTGTGTATCTGGTAATTCAATTAAATCACTATTTGTATTTTCTTCTTTTACTTCTTGAGTTTGAGCTGGAGCTTCTGCATGTGTAACTTCACCCTTACTTTTGATAATCTCAGCTAAACTCTCAATTAAATCATTGTGATCATCTGTTCCTTCACTTGATGTATTTACAATTTCTTCTACATAATTTTCTAATGCATCTAAACACATGAATAATGTGTCTACCATATCTGAATTGATTTTAATGCTACCTGAACGAATATCTGAAAGTACGTTTTCGATATTATGTGTCAGTTTTTGCATTCTCACAAATCCCATTGTTCCAGCCATACCCTTTAATGTATGTGCCACCCTAAAAATTTCATTTAAAATTTGAA
>CALGWE010000399.1:0-1180 GCA_937935915.1 uncultured Clostridia bacterium | reverse complement strand
GGTGCGGGGGCGCCTTTTGCAGGACGCACCCAAAATCCAAATCATAAGTCATTTTCCAATACAACAGGTTCAGAAATGAAAATGACAGAAAGTGATATAAGCTTTGCAGCAGATGATGCTAAGAAAATTTCTATTACTTTAGATGAAAATGGTAATATTAATCTTGTAGGTAAAAATATCACCATAAAGACGGATAAAAATATTAATATTGGGGACCGAGAAGCACCACCAGATCCAGAATTACCACATGTTAGGCCTGAAAGTATCTCCATTTCTGCCAAAGAGAAGCTCAGCTTAGTGCGGGAAGATGATGAAACCCAGGGAATCACCTTAGATGAAGAAGCAAGAGTTATTGCTACTTTTATGAAAAAGGAGGCAAGCGTTAAAAAGCCACCGGCACAATCCCCTGAATCATTTATGCCAAGTCCTGAAGAAGACCAAGCACTTATTAATAGTCGCAATGAAGCGGCTCAGGCACAATTACAGGCTAAAAAAGATGCAGCCCTTAATAATATTCGAAAAGGTGTATGTAGTGTCTTAAAAGTTGTTGGTATGGTGGCATTAGTTGCAGTTACTGGAGGTGCAGCGGCACCATTAGCAGCAGCCATTGCTGTAACCGGTGCGGCCCAAGCAGTTATGGCAGTAAGTGATGTGGTAGAAGGGGTACAAGATTATAAAAAATCCCAAAGTGGGGATTTAACCCGGTCCTATAACCCTGTGCGAGATACATTATTTGGTGGTAATGAGGCACTTTATCGCACCGTACAAGGCGGCGTAGAAATGGTATTTGGTATGGTATCAAGTATTGCCGTTGGAGGAAATCTTGCTAAGTTAGGGGATTTATGTAAGTGGGGTAAAGGCTTGCGGACGGCCTCACATATGGCAACGAACGGCATAACAAGTGCCTTAGATAGTTATGCGCAAACGGGTAAAATAGACCCTAAGAGTTTAGTCTATAATTTGGCAGTAGGCTATGTAAGCGGATCAGCAGGCGGTACTATAACAGGTAAGATTATGAGTAAGGTTGGCACAAATAATGTACTTTTAAAGAAGGGAATAGAAATAGGTGTAGGAACAGGCGTAGATACTTCTATAGATGCTTTTACTGCACTTATAACAGGACAACCTTTTGATTTAAAACAAAGTGTTATTAATAATGCGGCAGCCAATACCGTTTCAG
>CALGWE010000398.1:0-1377 GCA_937935915.1 uncultured Clostridia bacterium | reverse complement strand
CAAGAAATTACTCCACAGGTATCCTCTCACCCACCACTACCTCGCTGGTATTTTGGCACCTTAAGGGAGAGTAAAAGAAAAAGTTAATGTAATGATCTTGATTGTAAGTATAGAAATTGATGTACTTATAGTATGAATATACTTATAGTATGGATGTACTTATAGTATGGATGTACTTATAGTATGGATGTACTTACAGTATGAATATACTTATAGTATGGATGTGCTTATAGTATTGAATATATCTATAGTATGAATATACTGGTAGGTAAATATTAAGAGGGTGTCGTAAGATAATTTTGCGACACCCTCTTAGTGTTTGCTTTTAAATATTTTGAATTTTAATACAAAACGTGGTATGATACAAAAGTATATTTTTAGTATCTCTCTTGGTACTTAGACTTTATATACATAGCTTAATAGGAGGTGTAACTTATGAAAAAGCATCTATTTTTATTTTGGACTGTGTGTATACTACTTATGGTGCCACTTTATGCACATACAGCTCAAATGATTTCTCTTAATGGTTTTTCTTATAAACCTGTTCACACTGTACAAACGATAGATCAAACAACTTATCTCAGTCTCGATGATATTTTAAATCTGACTTATAGCAGCGCTTTAGTCAACGAAAATGATTTAGAACTAAACTTCAATGGCTTATCCCTTAAGTCTAGTATCAATAGTCGTGTCATTAATTCAAACGGTGACAAATACATACTGCGTAAGCCTATTTTAAAAATTAATGACGTCATTTATTTTCCAGTTGAATTTTTTACAACAATTGGTTACCCAGTGACCATAACGGATACTACTTTGACCTTTAATTCACCTGTCCCTTACTCTACTTCTACAGACCGTTATGTGGACCATACAAAAATTGACGCAGGGGGCACCATACTTACAGATTTAGTATGTGCTGCAAGTACAACGCCAGAAGAAGGCGCAGCCTGTATTAAAGATGCCATTAAAAATAATCATTATTTAGTCCTACCTTATAAATCACCAGGTAAGGCACTGCTTCAATCTTTTCATCAACAACTTAAAACTTCACTACCTATGGAAGTCATTGTGCGTGAGGGAGACTTCTTAAATAAAACACCAAGCCTTGCTGGTTTAAAGACTACACCGATTACACTTGCCTTAAAAAATGATATACTCACCTTAAAGCTTGAGGAAACTACACTTTCGCCTACTTGCTTTGAAGTGGCCTTTAACCCAAGTGCCTATGAAAATGTGATAGATAGTGAAAAGACAATGGATGCTCTCTTAATGCGTCTTATTTATAATTACTATAGGGACTATTATCATTTAAAAGATGATTTGAATTTCTCTCCTGTTTCAACCATTGAAATGAAACGCTCTGATACAATGCAT
>CALGWE010000397.1:0-3318 GCA_937935915.1 uncultured Clostridia bacterium | reverse complement strand
GAAAAAGCTATTGCTCTAAATCCTTTTTATGATCGTGCTTATTTCTTTTTAGCCAGTGGTTATGATGAATTAGGTGATACGAAAAAAGCAATTATGTACTATAAAGAATTATTAAACTTAGTCCCTGATGATTTTTGGGGCCTAACAAATTTGGGTGCTATTTATGAAAATAATGGTTTATATGAAGATGCCTATAAGCTATTTTATAAAGCCTATGAAATTGATGGGCAAGATGCCACTTCACTTTTTAATATGGGAGTAATATGTGGCCGACTAAAACGTTTTGAAGATGCCATACTATATTATAAGAAGGCATTAAAATTGGAGTCTTCACCTTATACTTTTTTAAATTTAGCCGTTTTATATAAAGACATTGGCTTCCTTGAGAAAGGACTTCATTATCTGACCGAAGGTATTCATGAGAATCCTGATTGTGGATTCCTCTATTATAATCGCGCTTGCTTTTGGGCACTTGCATTAAATAAAAATCTTGAAAAAACGCAAATTTTAGATGAAAAGTTGTTAAATAATGCACTAACAGATTTTCAAGAATCTGTTAATATTAACAAAGAATTTCTACCTTATGGTGAAAAAGATGAAGACCTTCAATTAGTTTTGTCACATTATTATAGAAGTTAATAAAAATTTAATTTTATATTTACTATCCCTAATATAAAATTATATAATAAAAACGGATTTACTAGACTACAAATTATTACTAGGAGAATTATTATGAATGTAATTATTGTGGGTGTGGGTAAATTAGGTTACACATTAGCGTTGCATCTTGCTTCTGAACATAATGATGTAACTGTTATTGACCCAAATCCTAAGGCAATCGAAAAGGTAGAAAATGCATTAGACGTTATGCCTATCAAAGGAAAAGGCTTCAGTACCAATACGCTACTTGAAGCGGGCTGCAAAACTGCTGACTTACTCATTGCAGTAACAGGCCGTGACGAGATTAATATGCTTTGTTGCTTAACAGCTAAAAAGTTAGGTGTAGCCCGTACTATTGCACGTATTCGTGACCCAGAATATGCTCGAGAATTACTGCTTATTAAAGAAGACTTAGGCCTTGACATGGTCATTAACCCCGAAGAAGCTGCTGCTGATGAAATTGCACGTATTATTACTGCACTACCTGGAGGCGCTGTTAAAATTGAAAACTTTGCCAAGGGCCGTGTACGTATGGTGGAACTTATTGTCAAAGAAAATATGCCACTTGCAGGTATGCAACTTAAACATATTTCTGAGAGATTCCCAGATCCACTTCTCATCGGTGCAATTATTCGAAATGGTAATTTAATTATTCCTAAAGGGGATGATACATTACAAGTTAATGATGCCATTTATGTTGTAGGTAAAACAGCGAGTATGTTAAGTTTCTGTAAGAGCTTGCAAGGTGCTACTACTAAAGTGCGTAATGTCATGATTGTAGGTGGTGGTAGAATTGCTTACTATCTTGCCCGTTTACTTGCTCAAATGCATATTAAAGTAACAATCATTGAAAAAGATGAGGAGATTTGTTTATCACTTGCTGAAAACTTACCTCAAGCTTTAATTATTCATGGCGATGGTACAGATAGTTTATTACTTCAATCTGAGCACTTTGAAAGTACAGATGCTTTCATCTCTTTAACTGGACGTGATGAAGAAAATCTTATCGCAACACTTATTGCTAAGCGTCACAATGTAGGACGTGTTATTACAAAGATTAGCCGTAATCACTGTTCTGAGCTTATTTCTGACCTAGGCATTGATACTGTAATCACACCACAAGACATTATTACAAATAACATATTAAAAAATGTCCGTGGACACGCTATAGAAACACTTCATCGTATGATGGGTACAGATGGCGAAATGATTGAGTTTATTGCTTCAGAGGAAGATGATATTTTAAATATTCCTTTAGCTAAACTTGAGTTTATACCAGATGTACTTATTACAACAATTGTACGCAAAAATGAAGTAATCGTCCCTACAGGTAATGATTGTATCTTAAAGGGCGATCGTGTTTTAATTATTACAAAACAACATATTACAAGTTTAAAAGAAATTGCAACAAAGAACTCAGGAGGATTCACAAATGAACTTAAAAATAGTATTAAGAAGTTTGGGAATGCTCTTGGTATGTGAGGCAATTGCCTTAATACCAGCGACTTTAGTTGCTTTAGGTTATGGTGATGGGGACTTTTTATCCTTTGTTTATACCATAGGATTACTCCTTTTAATAGGGACTCCCCTTGCCTTACTTAAAACACGCCAAATGACAATTTTCACAAAAGATGGTTTTGCCATTGTAGCTATTGGTTGGCTCCTTATTTCTTTCTTTGGAGCCTTACCTTTTTACTTTAGTGGTGCAATTCCTTCTTTTATTGATTGCTTCTTTGAGGCAAGTTCAGGTTTTACCACAACAGGTTCTACTATTTTAACTGAAATAGAAGGTTTACCTCATGGTATTTTATTCTGGCGTAGCTTTACCCACTGGGTAGGTGGTATGGGTATCTTAGTATTTGCCATTGCGATTTTACCTTCTTTGGGAGTTGGTTCACTGCAAATTCTAAGAGCAGAAAGCCCTGGCCCTATCGTTGGTAAACTCGTTCCTAAAATTGGACAAACAGCTAAAATCCTCTATAGTATTTACTTAGGTATTACACTATTAGAAGTTATCTTACTCTGCCTTGCAGGGATGTCTGTATATGATGCTTTCATTCATGCATTAGGTACAGTAGGAACTGGTGGTTTCTCTAATATGAATGCCAGTGTCGGACATTATAATAGTGCGGCTATAGATTGGATTATTACAATCTTTATGATTTTATCGGGGATTAATTTCTCCCTCTATTATTTCATACTTAAGGGTAACTTTAGAAGCTTTTTTAAAGACCAAGAGCTTAGATTGTACTTAACTGTTATGGGTAGTGGTATTTTATTTGTTACCATTGATCTTTTAGTGCGTGGCTATTATGGCAGTTTTGGAGAAGCTTTACGTTTTTCTGCTTTCCAAGCGGCTTCTGTAATGACCACAACAGGTTATGCTACTGCAGACTTTAATACATGGCCTATGTTTAGTCAGGTTGTTTTACTTTCACTTATGGTTATGGGTGGATGTGCTGGTTCAACAGGTGGTGGGATTAAAGTCTCTAGATTTTTAATTGGCTTTAAAACTATGCGTTATACTTTCCAACGTATCTTACACCCAAATGTATGCTCTATTGTACGTATTAACGATAAAACGGTAGAAAATGAAACAGTATTAAGCGTTTTAGGCTACTTTTTCATTTATATCACTGTCTTTATTACAGGTGTCAT
>CALGWE010000396.1:0-2254 GCA_937935915.1 uncultured Clostridia bacterium | reverse complement strand
TTTTTCAAGGATTCTTTTCTTAATAACTTCATCTGCATTGGCTGATGATAAAGAAAGACGTGTATCAAAACGTCCTTGAATCTTAGAGAAGTCGTTACCTTTTGTTTTTGTAATAGAGTCAATGTCTTGTTGACTTGTTACAATAATCCACACCTTACCTTGACAAGCAGTTCCTAAGTCTTCTGTAACTGTTTGTAAGTTAAGCATAAGCTTAGAATCGTCCCCAATGTATTGACCAATTTCATCTACTAAAAAGGCAATATGGTGATTATCACCTTTTCTGTCTAAGTACTCCTTTACTAATTTTGCAAAGTCTTCAATACTAATGTAGTAAGGCTCTCCTGCCTTTTCACAAATATTACGTGCTGCAGTTTCACTCATGAAATCCATTTCTTCTAAGACATTACTACACTATCTTGGATGAAATCAAATTTATGTCTTGAGCTAATCCATGACTTACCATAGTCTTCTTCAAATTTTTCTTTAAACTCTTCATAACGTCCTGCTTCTACTAGATTACGCTCTAAATCTGCAAGTACTGGAATAGAGCCGCAGAATCCTTGCATTTCATTAAATACCTTTAAAAATACAGAAACAATAGCATCCTTAGATTGCTTTCCTGACATTTCACTTTTAGAATCAATATTAAAAAGTACTACATCTGTAGGTACACTAGATGCCAATCGCATATCTGCTAATACCATTGGATCACTAATTTTATTGTCTTCAACGAAATACTCTAATGCCTTCTTGCCATCTACCTCTTTATTGGCTAAAAGATAAGAAAGAATTTTTAAGAAGTGAGATTTACCACTTCCAAAGAAACCAGAAATCCATACACCCATTTTATCTGTATTGCCATTGATTCCTTTTTTATAACTTGCAAAGAATTCGGCAAAGTGCTTTTGGAGCTCTCTCGTTACAACGTATTCTTCAAGCTCTTGCTTGATATTTTCTTCATCACCTTGTCCTACCTTAATAACCCCTTTGATATCTCTATCAATTGGTTTTACAAACATGTCTTTTAATAACATCTACTTTCCCCCTAGTCCACGAGCTTAAATGCTCTATAATAATTGTCATCTTTTATTTCTGAAAATAATATGAGTTCTTGTCCATCATATTTGCCTGGATAAAACATTACTACTGGTACATAATCAATCGCTTGATGTAAGTTATTAAGTACCTTATGTGATCTTAATAGTGGATAACACTTACCAATCCCCACTAAAAAAACAACTGCATTCTTAGGTGTATGTTTTCTAATATATTCTACGATTAAACTCGTATCATCATTTACTTGTAATAAATTACCTATAGCTTTAATAATACGTTCTAACCCTTTTCTTTGTTCAAAACGATAACACTGCTCTAAGAAGCCTTCTTCTTCTAAAATATCAATAATAATATCATAGAGATCAAAAACTGCTAATTGAAATTCTTCGTTTCCTCTCTCATTTCTTACTTTCATATACTCAATGCGTTCTCTAACTACCAACTCTTGCTCTGCTGGATAGTCAAACACATAGTAGCCTACCTCATTTCCTAGTCCTTTATTTTGACGGAAGCTAGGCTTTTTAATGATGTTTTCCATTAAATCTAATCGTTCTATTAAACTAGCCACTGTATAGCTTCATATTATTTATTATTAAGCAATCTTCTAATGTTCTATCTACAATAGGCCTTATAATTTTTCTTGTTCCCTGCTTACCGCCTTCTATTATTCCAGCCTCTGTTAATAATGTTTTATAATATGCACCTAATCGTTTTAAAGTAGGATCTTGCCAACTTGCTACCTTTTCACTTTGTACTTGCTTATCTTTAAAGAAAATGCGAATATCACTATCTGCTAATTCTTCACTGCCAATTATTAATTTTTCACGATATACTTCATAAACAAAATCACCAAAAAGCTGATCTGATTTCATAATCGCAATCAAGTTAATTAACTTTTGAGTTGAAACATCACTTTTGTTAAACAGTTCATAAAATGACTTATCTAGACTCTTTGCACGATTAGATACTGTTACGAATATTTGCTTTGCTCTTGCCTGCGTTGGCGCTAAAAACACATTTTCAGTAATTGCCTTTTCCTTTATTTCGACAAAGGAATATCCGCTACTTAATAATTCCATTATCTTCTTAAATTCACTAAACCAAAATGAAAATTTAACACCACCTGCACTATACTTTTTATCTTCCATTCCGTTTCTTCATCTCATTTCTTTACGACTTAATCTCTATGCTTCTTCTG
>CALGWE010000395.1:0-1097 GCA_937935915.1 uncultured Clostridia bacterium | reverse complement strand
CAATATGATATTTGTTTTGAGTTAGATATTACAAGATTTTATGAAAAGGTAAAGGCAAATCATTGGTCATTTACATTAGCCATGATTTATGCCGTTACAAAGTGGCTAATGAAATAGAAGCTTTTCGTTATCGTTTTGAGGATGGCGAGCCTGTACTTTATGAAGATTTAGATGTATCCTTTACGTATTTAAATTTAGAAACAGAAGTTATGAAAAATGTGGTGGCACCTATGGAAGAGAATATAGGGACTTTTATTGAAAAAACAAAGGAAATTATAGCGGCACAAAAAGTGTATTTTACAGGACCAATGGGTAATGGAATTTATCAGTTTTCAGCCATTCCTTGGATTAGCTTTACCCATATTTCTCATACAGATTCAGGGAAAAAGTATAATGCAGTACCTATGTTTGACTGGGGTAAGTTTTATAAGAAAGATGGTAAAATCGTATTACCATTCTCAATGCAAGCACACCATTCTTTTGTAGATGGTATACATATGGGAAAATTAGCTGAGAAGTTACAAGCTTATTTAAATGAGTAAATAAGAGGAGGATAGACAAATAAAGTAATATAACAATGGTGTTGGCACTATGAACAAGGGTAAATATGAGTTTAGATCTATAATGACGGTATATCAAAAGCAGCGCAAGCATATGATAGGATATCAAATTATATTTCATATGGAGGGATGTCCATGGTAAAAAAGCGTCGTGCTAAAAAGATTATTGCATATTTACTTTGTTTCACACTATTACTTATTCCTATAGCAACTCAGGCCAGCTATTATCAAACAGGACCAGCTATTTATGTAGAGGGTTATAGAGTGTATACAGATACCCCTTCTATTATGGTGAATGATCGAACAATGGTACCACTAAGAGCTGTTACAGAAGCTTTGGGTTGTAGAGTGCAGTGGTTGCCTGAAGTTGAAGGTGTGGATATTTACGATATGGAAGGTCGGTTAATGCTTAGTTTATATGTAGGGGAATATTATTCACAAGTCTATTATGGTTATAGTTATGAGGTTGGTTATCAATTTGACTATGTCTATATGGATGCAGCCCCTATGCGCTACAATGGCCGTGTCATGGTACCA
>CALGWE010000394.1:0-7642 GCA_937935915.1 uncultured Clostridia bacterium | reverse complement strand
TTTATTATTTATATATTTTTAATCTATTATTTATATAATCTTTTATTTCATATTTTATTACTTATATGTTTATAAATTTTTAAACTAAAAAAGATTGTATTTTAGGAATCCTATTGATTCATCAATACATTCTTTTCAACACTATAAAGAATATGATTTTTCAACATTATATCTTTCTTCTGCTAATCTTTGACATTACATATATAAGGTACTCTTTTGCAAATCTTATATACATACTACTCTCTAGGAACTATCTTCTATATTGTGAGATCTCACGCTTATAGAGGTACATTTATCCACTCCCTTATTCCAAATATAGCTATATTAACTTCAGCAGAATTAACTATCAAAGCATATATGTATTCTCCTCTAGTAGTCCCTATCATCTGTATAAACTCTGCATCTGAAAAATCATATATATTTTGTATTTCTACACCATCCTCTTCATTTTCTAATACAAATACTTTACTACCTGTATATTCTCTTTCTGTTTCTACTCCATAACTCTCATCTAAGCTTTCCAGTACCTGTTCAACCTGTTTTTGAATCTCTACTGGTAATTCAATTATTTTTGCTCTATTACTGTCTAAGTCCCTAATTGTTCGTAATTCAATCATTTTTCTCTCCCTACTATTTTACCTTCACACTTGGTATTTTTTTATACTTTACTGCTCCAAATATTGCTGTTCCTACTAATACTCCATTTATTATTTGATTAACTGCTACTGTTGCAGTTAACATTGTAATTCCTATCATTTTTCAATCCTCCTTCAACTTATAAACTATGCCACAATATATTTTGATGCCACAAAACAAAATGTTACTGTTACTACTGCTGAAATTAGAAAAATTGCTACTTCAATCATATTTATACCTCCTCTTAAAAATAAAAATTACCTTTAAAGAATTTCATCTCTCTAAAGGTAATCCTATATATTATATAAATATGATTTTATTTTTAATTCGTTTTTAGTACGTTTAATATCCTTGTACTTAACTATGCAAATACAAAAACAGTCCGTACATACGATACGGACTGTGGAATCATTCAGTAAAACTATCTTATATATATTACATATAATCCATTGATTTATTAATACTTATAAAACTTATTAGAGGTTATCATTTATTTATGATACGGTTCACCTATACTAATTCTAAAATTGTCTTTCCAAATAATAATGCCAATACAACAAACATCACATATCGTACATTTTTAGCCCCACCTTTAATTGCAAAATGTGCACCTGCATGTCCACCTAACATTGCACATAATGCAGCAGGTAATGCCAGCCAAAATAGTACCTTTCCATTTAAAGTATAAATAATCATAGATGTAATATTAGAAGCTAAGTTAGATACTTTGGCACATCCAGATGATGTGACTAACTCCAATCCCATTAAAGCTGAAAAGGCTAGTATTAAAAATGTTCCTGTTCCAGGTCCTATGAGCCCATCATAGCATCCAATCACAAGTCCTATTAAAGTTGCTATAATAGACTGCTTTGAAATAGACATTTCCTTCTCATTTGTTTCTTTTCCAAGCCCCTTTTGTGTCACTAGGAAAATTGCCACTAGTGGAATAGCCACTAACATAAGGCCTTGTAATAACTGTTCACTAATGAACAATGCTAAGTGAGTCCCAATCATAGCCCCCAAAACAGCACCTATAGCCGAAAATACAGCTATTCTTAGCTTCACTTTTCCATCTCTTAAATACTTAAAAGCTGCCATAATTGTTCCAAACCCAGCAGACAGCTTATTTGTACCAGCTGCTATATGCGCTGGTAATCCTGCAAATAAATAAGCTGGTAATGAAATAACCCCACCACCACCAGCTACGGCATCCACAAATCCTGCTAAGAAGATGAATGGACATACAATCATTAACATTCTTATTGCTTCAGTCATAAATCTCTCCTCTGTCTCTTATTTGTTTTAAATTCTGCTTTTCTCCTCAATTATATCATATGATATTAATGCGTATATCTCAAAGGAGGATACTTATGGCATTCTATGGTGGTCAATATCAAGCTTCTACTGATACGGGCATGATTTATGCTTAATAATATAAAAATAAGGTATCGTGAAATCATCTCTAATTTCACGATACCTTATTTTTATCATCTTTTTAAGTTGTTCTACCTAAGTTTTCTCTTGGATTAAAAATCCATTCTACGTCTTCATCTGATAATGTCATGCCATAGAATTTCTCATAATATTCTTTTGTTGTTTTGTTCATATCAACATCCTCAAATAACTCTGGATATGTATTTTTTGCAAGCCATAATAATGAAAGTGGTGCATCTGTTGATGGTGGCCACCAGCGGTGCATACCTAATGGATATTTATAAACTTCTTGATTTTGTACTGCCGCTACTGTACTCCAGTCATGTCCTATTCCTGCTGTACTCTCATATAAATCTTGAGGCATAAATGATGTTAATGTAGACATGAAGATTTTTTCTGGATTCCATTCGTAAACTTGTTCCATATTTACGCTGTTTTTAGCTGCTGATAATGCCACGTTATCTGAACCTGTTGCTTCACACCAGTATTCACCGAATGTCCCTTTACCTGCAACCATTAAATTAGAATCCGTATATTGATTAATGATAAGTACTTTTTCTTTTTCTTCTTCTGTTAAAGTAGCTAAACGTTCATCTATCATACTTTGTACTTCTTGACCATATTCCACGATACCTGTTATTTTACTTTCTTCTTGGAATACATCTTCTAAAAGCTCAATCCATTTACCAACTGTTTCAATTGTATTTGTTCCTGCTGCTGTAGGTGAGAATCCTACTGCTGGCACACCTGCTGCTTTGAATATTTCTGTATTCTCAGCGCCACTATATAAAATAACGTCTGGCTCTAACTTTAAGAGTTCTTCCATATTAATCTCTCCACCAGCAAAGCACTCTGTAGATACATTTAAAATATCTGGTGCATAAACTGATAAAATAGAATTCTCAGCTGCATTCAATGAATCTGGTGGCATAGCTACCAAGTTATCTACATTTCCACCTTGATATGCTGCAAGTACTGATGGTAATGGTAATAATTGAACGATTGCTACCCTTTCAATCTCATTTGGTAAATTTACAGTTTCACCTAAATGATCTACTACTTCATGTGTTCCTGTTTGACTTTTTGCTACTTCATTTGTAGCTCCTTGATCTTGCACCTTTTCTGCAGCGCTACCGCATCCTGTTAAAACCCCTACAAACATGCACAGGCTCATAAAAATCATACTTAATTTTTTCATTTGAAATCTCCTCTATTGATATCTATTACTGATACTCTACTTAGTTATAATCTACTTAGTTTATACGATTGATAACGCTGTTACCGTCTGATATTCTAACTGACCATATACAGCCGTATTAATATGTACATCTACGCCAAATACTTCTCTCATACATTGGGCATTGATAATCTCCGCTGTATCACCAAACCTGGTTCTACCATCTCTCGATAAAATCAATGATTTATCAGATATTTTTAAAGCATGTACTGGATAATGTGTGTTAAAAATACACGAGATTCCCTTTTCTTTAACTAATTTTTCGATAGCCTCTAGTATAATCAACTGATTTCTAAAGTCTAAGTTTGATTCTGGTTCATCTAAAATGAGTAATGATGGTTTTACACTTATTGCCCTGGCAATGAGTGCCATTTGTAATTCACCACCACTTACCGCATTACAATATTTATCTTTTAAATGAAAGATGCCTAACAAATTCATTGCTTCATGGCATATTTCTAAATCCTCTTTGCTAGGCTGATGTAATGGTCCAATGTAAGCACTTCTACCCATTAAAACCATTTCTTCAAGAGTATATGAAAAGGCTATACCTTTTGCTTGTGGCACATAAGCTACCTTCTGCCATACTTCTTTTTCTTTCATTGTTTTAATATCTTTTCCATCAATAAAAGTGCCACCAGAACGCCAAGTCAGTAATCCCATCATGCATCTTAATAATGTAGTTTTACCTACGCCATTTGGTCCTAATACTGAAAGTATCTTTCCTTCTGGTACTTCAAAAGAAATATTATGTAGTATTTCTCTTCCTTTACCATATCCAAAACAGCCATCCTTTACTTCAAACCTCATTACTGACTACCTCCTGTTTTTCTTAATAAAGCCATAAAGCAAGGTGCTCCGATGATTGCTGTTAAAATAGAAATTGGAATCTCTGATGTGGTTGCAGCTCTTGCCACTGTATCCATTACAAGCATAAATACTGCACCGAAACTGATAGTAGCTGGAATAACATTTTTGTTGTTACTTCCAAATAGCATTCTACACATATGGGGAATTAATAATCCTACCCATCCAATTTGCCCACACATTGAAACGCAAGATGCCGTAATCATAGTTGTTGCAAAGATCACGATGCCTCTCATCTTTTGCACATTTACACCTAAAGTTTTGGCTTCATCCTCTGTTAATGATAAAATATTCATTTTCCATCTTAGCCCAAATAATATAAAGCAACCTACAACAATTGGTACAGCCCCAATTGCTACATTTTGATAAGTCGCACTGCTTAAACTTCCCATAAGCCAATATGTAATAGCAGGCAGTTGATTTTCTGTATCTGCTACGTATTTAATGAGTGATACAAGGGCTTGAAATAATGCAGATACCATCATCCCTGATAGTACTAACATAATCGTTGTACCTTTCCCATTGATACGCCCAATGTTATAGGTAAGAATCACTGCAATAATCCCAAAGGTAAGGGCTGATAATTGAACGATAACAATGTCACCATTTAATAAAAGTGCTAAGGCTGCTCCAAAACTTGCCCCTGATGCTACACCTAATGTATCTGGTGAAACTAATGGATTTGCAAATAATGCTTGAAGTCCAGCTCCTGCTACTGCAAGCCCACTCCCACAAAGTAAAGCTAATAAAATTCTTGGTAGTCTCATGTTAATAACAACGCTATAACTTTGTGCACTAACATGCTCTTTTCCTAAAACTAATCCACGAAATAATACTTCTAACGATTCACCAATCGTTAAATAGTAACGACCTATTCCAACACACGTTAATGCCACTAATAATGGTAAGACAATAAGAATTACCCTAAACTTAGCACGACTAATATTCTTAAACATATATTCTCCTATCATTTATAGATTTTGATAATCATTCTCTGCACAAAATCAAAATGAAAGGTCCTAACACATACCTATGCTTTATACATAAACCATGCCTTTAGGGCCTTATTATCATTAATCTAATTCATTGATTAACCCTTGCTTGTCCTTAATCGTAAATAAATCTTTATGATACTCAATAAGTCCTTCCTTCTTTAGATCAATTAAAATCCTAGAAATAGATACTCTTGTAGTATTTAAATAATACGCCATCTCTTCTCGATTCATCCCAATTGAGAACTTATCTTTCCCTAATTCCTCTTGATAATCAAGCAAAAGTGTAATAATCCTTTTTTTAAGAGTCAGTATACTCATATACTTCATCCGCTTACTTATGCGTACGCTATATTCTGCCATACACTTTAACATATTTAAATTAACACGACTTCTATATTTACACTGCGTACTTTCGTCTTCTAACAAACGACTTCCCTTAATATATAAAATCTTTGTTTTTGAACTAGCAATCAGTGAATATTGGGAGTACCTATTATTTAAACAAACAATATCTTCGCCAAATGTATCATTCTTATCTAGAATGTTAATCGTAACTATATAGCCATTTTGATGCTCTTGAACTACAGTAACTCTTCCTTCTAAAATAATACCGATATCCTCGAAGGAATCTCCTTGCATATAAATATAATTACCTTTTGTATATTCTTTTATATATGCATTCAAACATCCTAAAATCTTTACGATTTCATCTTGCTGCATTCCATTAAAAAGTTTTACCTTTTGCAACCTTGCTACATAGTTACTATACATTCTAAATCCCCTGTTGTTTTAATCTTATTAGTATTTAACTAATATATTGCATAATTTGCAATCAGTCATTGCTGCAATCCCATAATTAATATTTGATTCTAAAGCTACCATTTCTCCTGCATTAACGATGACTTCATCTGTTTCATTGTAAAGTACTTTTAAGCTTCCTTCGATTACCCAAAAGATTGTTTCCTTTTCATAGTACTCTTTATCAATATCTTCGCCTTCTGCTACAGAGAAAAATCTAATCTCTGTATATTCGCTATCAATAATAGCTTTACTTGCAATGTTTTTACCTGTATGTCTTACCATATCATTTACTTTAACTGCTTCAAATGGCACTATATTTCTTAAATACTTCATGTTGACTTATCCCTCTTTTACTACTACAAGTAACATTTTCATATCTTCTTTAGCTGTTACTTGATGTTGAATATGTGCTGGCATAACTACCATTTCACCTTTTTTAGCATCCATTTCTTTGTCACCAATTTTAACGTGTGCCACACCTTCATGAATATAAATTAAAGCATCACCTTTAGCTGCATGAGGCCCTACACCTTCACCTTCTCCGAAAGCAAGTAGTGTTACTCCTACACCTGGTTTTTGTGCTAATGTTACTGTTTCGATTTGTCCTGATAAGCAACTTACTAAGCTGTCAAATGCTACTGGTGTTGATTGTTCGATATTTTTAATTAATTGTTCCATAATAAAGTACTCCCTTGTTATCCTATTATTTTGTTTTCTTACTTTTTTAGTTTAGATATAGCTTAAAAATGTCTCTAAAACTTCATTATTATTGCCTATTTTGTTACTATCAAAGTTTAAGTCTAATACTGGCACCTTAATATCTTTACGATGTTTTTCTCTTAATACTTTAAGAATTGTAGCCGTATTTTCATACATTGAATTGACGATTAACATACCATCCACATCTTTATGTGTTAACAGTTTTGCTAAACGATAACGTCCAGCGCCACCTGCATAATGTGGTAAGACTTTATTAACATTAGTCATCATCTCTTCCATATCTCTTTGATATGGTGAGTATTCTGCTAAAATTTCATTCACTATTTCAAAATATGCTTTAACCTGTTTTAGTAATTTGATATATTGATCATTTTTCTTATTACGTTTATGACCATAGTCATTCCATAATACATAAAGTACTTCCGCTAACGGTTGCTTCATTACATAATGTTCTTTTTCTAGTTTTTCGATAAGCCCATGGTTTAAAAATGATTTATAAACTACTAAAGACTCACCTATAACCATAAGTTTTTTCTTTACCTTATGCGCCTCAACTTCTTCTTTAATACTGTTGCAGAGATTTCTTAAGTATGCTTCATCTACTGCATTATGCTTTACAGCAACTAATAAGTCTTGTAATGCATAATCTCTTTTTTCATTTGGTAATAATCCAATTAAATCACAAACAATTATCGCTTTTATAAATGCCATACCAAAATGTTTATCACCAAGGAAATCTTCTAGAAATGGCGTTTCTATTTCAAGCTTCTTGCCTTTTTCCTTTGCCTTCAATCGAATGAAATTACCATATTGTCCAAAAGTCTCATTTCCTTCAGTCATTGGGAAATAAAGTTTATATCCCTTATCATCTTGCATAATTCTTTCAAGCACTTCACTTAATGAACCTATCATTGAGAAGTATTCTTTACTTATTGCTAAGTCCTTACCAAGC
>CALGWE010000393.1:0-7654 GCA_937935915.1 uncultured Clostridia bacterium | reverse complement strand
ATTTTGATAAGAAAAAAGCAAGGTATTTAGAGCTAGATAAAAAGGCATCATTTGATTTAACTAAATTAATTTGTAATGTAGAGGAATGGACACCTAATGAGATAAGAGAAAGACAAGAGACCTTAGTTACTAAAGTGATAGAAATATGGAGGATTGAATAGTAAGTAGATATATTTTATAAAGTTTACTGTCAATTATATTGTACTAATAACATCATTAAAGAAGTATTCAGAAGGCTTGGGAGTTCTATAACACTCTTTAGTGAAAAAGATGTAGGACGTACTAAAAACGTACTGTTTTAGTTTAAAAATAAGAGATTATGTATTAAAAACTAATTAGAAGTTTCTTCAGATAGTTCTTTTAATAAATCTCGTTTAATGTCAGTAATATGTTGTCTAAAGTAATTTTCATTAGAAGCTTCAAACGATAAAATACGTTTTAGCTTTCGTTCTAGTTCAGAAATTAGTCCTTTATTTTTAATAACAAAGGATTTTTTATCAAAACCTAGATAATCACGTTCGATATATTTAGCTGTAATAGGGATAACATCACTAATAAAGAAGATTGACTTAACAGTAGTTTTACCCAAATGATAGTAACATGATCTTAAATCATTATCTGGGAAATCTAAAAACTGTTGTATTCTTTGTTGACCACGTTCATCTCGATGATTCCAATTTCCAACTGGTATAGCCCAAAAAAGTCCTTTACTTTCTGAAGACTCAATTAAGCAAACAATAGGTCATTCTTTTCCCTCATTCCATTGTCCACCAAGATTTCGTATTTTATCATAAATAGTTTCCTTGCCGAAATACATTCCGCGTTCTTGCATCTAGTCCTCCTTTTTAACATTAAAAGAAAAAGCCCCAATATTAAAATTAGGGCTTTCTTTCAATCGATGTTTCTTTGTCGTACATCGAGAGACGTATTTGTATCAACAATGTTTCTTTGCCGCACATTGTGAAGCGTCCTTGTTATAGAAAGACTAAATAATCTTCTATAAAACAAGTATATCACTTTACAGTGATAAATCAATAGATGAACACTATATTTATAATAGAAACATCTACTACTAATATTAATATATGCATAGACATATAAAAAATATACAAAGAAGGTAGTATTAAGTATAAAATGATTATAATTTTTCAACTAATTCAGCGTGCCTGTTTGAATAGGTTTGAAGTGTTGTTTCAATTTTTTTATGTTTTTGTACGACTACAAAATTATAAGAAAAACGAGAAAGTAATATTTGGCTTTTAACTAAGGAGGCATTAATGAGACAATTATTTGAAATGGACTTAAAGGATTATGAACAGGATGATAGTGTATTTAGCAGACCATCTGCAAGGGCAATTATTATGAGGGATCATCATAAGATAGCCCTTGTTTATAGCAAAAAGGAGAAATATTATAAGTTTCCAGGTGGAGGAATTCATGAAGGTGAGGAAAAGAAAGAAGCATTAATTAGAGAAGTTAAAGAAGAGACTGGGTTAACTGTTATTCCTGAATCAATATGTGAATTTGGAAGTGTGCTACGTCGTCAAAAAAGTAATACTTCTCCACATACGATTTTTGAACAAGAGAACTTTTATTATACTTGTAAAACAGAAAGTCAAATAGGGCAGCAGAATTTAGACGAGTATGAGGCAGAAGCAGGATTTGTGCTTCGATTTGTTGATTTGGATGAAGCTATTAGGGTGAACTTAGCATATACAAGTGAAGATTACTTTAATGAAATTATGATTAAACGAGAAGCAAAAGTATTACAAATGATTAAGAATAAGGGAAAATTCTAAAGGAAACTTTAGATTTAAATAAGGATATGTTTTAAGTATTAAAGCTAATATAAGTTTAAGTGAAAGGTGTGAGTGTGAATGAAATTTATATTAGAGTATTTAAAACATCCTAGAACAGTTGGAGCAATTGCGCCTAGTGGTAAGAGACTTGCGAAAAAGATGATGGCACCAATTGATTTTAAAAAGGCAGAAGTTATTGTTGAGTATGGGCCTGGGACGGGTGTATTTACAAGAGAAATTATTAAAAATAGAAGAAAAGAGACAACGGTTATTTTAATTGAGCAGAATAAAGATTTTGTTAATATACTGAAAGAGCTTTTTGCTAATGAGGAGAATGTGCATATTATAAATGGCAGTGCGGAAGAGGCTCATGTGTACATTCAGAAATTAGGATATGAAACAGTTGATTATGTTGTATCGGGATTACCATTTACTTCATTACCAGTAGATATTTCGAATCAAATTTTACAAGTAACAAAAAATATAATAGGTAAAGAAGGGAGATTTATTACTTTCCAATATACGCTAGTAAAGCGAGGGTATTTTGAGAAATTCTTTAAAATTCATGGTGTGTATAGAGAATGGCTTAATTTACCACCAGCTTATGTTTTTGAAATGAGGAATTAAATGAATGAGTATATTTTAATTGTTGATGATGATAGTGATATTAGTAATTTGTTAGGCATTTACCTTGCCAATGAAGGATATCAATTTTTAAAATGTGATAATGCCATTACTGCATTAGAATTATTAGACCAAGTTAAGGTTTCATTGATTTTGCTAGATGTGATGATGCCAAAGATGGATGGGATAAGTGCGTGTATCAAAATTCGGGAGAAGACGAAAGTACCTATTATTTTTCTTTCTGCAAAATCAGATGATATGGATATTATAGAGGGGCTTATGGTAGGTGGAGATGATTATGTAACTAAGCCATTTAATGCGGCACAGCTTATGAGCAGAATTAAGGCACAGCTTAGAAGATATAGGCAGTATAATAATCAAGCTAGTTATACAACTATGATGAACTATGAAGATTTATCACTTAATATTGAAACACACCAAGTTTGGGTGAATGGTTATGAGATCAATCTTACATTTAAGGAATTTGCCATATTAGAATATTTATTAAGGAATAAGGGGATTGTCCTTTCTATGAAGCAAATCTATGAAAATGTTTGGCATGAAGAGTTTATTAGTGCTGAGAATACTGTAATGATGCACATTGCCAATATTAGAAAGAAAATAAATTTTGATTATCATGAAAGAGATTATATCAAAACAGTATGGGGAAAAGGATATAAAATATGAAAGAAATAAAAGACCCCATATTTTTCTTAGAACGTGTGCTACTGAGCATATATATTGCACTACTTTCATTAGGAATCGGATATTTTTTAGTGGACACGTTAAAAAATCAATTATGTAGAAAGGGATTAATACTAGTTGTATATATAGTTGCTATAGGGATTTTTATTGGCATGTTAAAGCTCACATCATTAAAGCGTTTTCATACAATTAAAAATTTCTATTTGCTTTCTGCCGGTATGGCACTAACTATTGAAGTGATTGTGATTCGTATGTTCTTACTGATATTTAATAAAGAAATTATACGTATTGCAGAGCAAATTAGCTTTGAAAATACAGTAAGTGAAATCGCAATATTCTTAAGTGCGTGTGGATTTATAGGCCTAGTATGTGTACTGTTTTTAATAATATTTAATTTGATTACAAAATACAAATCTAACTATATTCAATATTTATCAGATCAAGTTAAGAATAGGTCAATAGAGAATATGAATGTGCCAATGCATGAAAAGGGGGATGATGAACTGACACAGCTATGTAGGACAATTAATCAGATGAATGATACGATTCAGCAGAGCTTAAGAGAAAAGGAGCAAATAGAAAAGCAAAGAAATGAATTGATTTCAAATGTATCTCATGATTTAAGAAGTCCGCTAACATCTATTATAGGATATGTTGATTTATTAAAGCGTAATGGCTGTAAGGATGAGGAAAATTTTTGTGAGTACATAGAAGTTATTGACCGCAGATTAAATGGATTAAATCGTTTGGTAAATGAACTTTTTGAACTTACTAAAATAGAATCTCCAAGTTTTGTAATGGATCATATTCATGCAGACATTACCCCATTTTTGAAGCAGTTTGCTTATGAAAATCAAATTTTGCTAAGTAAACATGGGCTAAATTTAAAGTATAAAATTGATAATGGGGCATTTATTATGGATATTGATTTCGAGCGTATGGCAAGAGTATTTCAAAATTTATTTTCTAATACAATGAAGTATGCAGTTAAAGGGCATGAGAATATGCAAGAAGTTGATGTATGGTTTGAAAGTAAAGTAGAAGATAAGTGCATTATCATACGTCTTATAAATTATGTGAGTGAACAATGTGAGCTTGATACAGACAATATGTTTCAAAGATTTTATAAGGGGGACTACGCAAGGACGGATAGTAATAGTGCTGGCTTAGGGCTAGCAGTAGCTAAAAGAATTGTGGAATTACATGGGGGAGAAATAATAGCTACATTAGAAGATAGAAAGTTAGAAATTAGGATTTGCTTTAGGAACAATACGTTTAAATAGATATATGAGGCGTATTAAAATATATATTTATAAGAAAGCACTATGGTATATAGTTATATTCCCGTAGTGCTTTTGTTTTATTCATGCGCCTTATCATATAGTTTTTGAATTTCACTTGGTAGTTTATCTGGGAGCATGGCATTGATGCCCGCTTCATTGCCATCTGATATAGCCTGAGTATAGTACCAGCATTTGAAGTTTAGCATAGCAAGCGTTTTTTCTAGACTTTTGATTTCTGCTTTAATAGCTTGCTTTCTTGTTTCAAATAACTCTTTTCTTTGGTGATAGGTTGTAGCACCTTCACTTACCCAGTCAAAAAATTGTTTGATTTCTTTTATTTCAAGTCCAGATTTCTTTAAGCATTCAATGACGCGAAGTGCTTCGAGTTCATTGTCACTAAATGCTCTAATGCCAGATTTCCTTTGTAGGTTGGGGAATAAGCTAATATCTGAGTGTGGATACTGGTAGATTAAACATTTTAGATACAATGAGAATATTAGAGAGTATAAGAGATATGATAAATAAAAAAGCAAAAACCGTAATAAGGCGAGATTAAGTTACGCTACCCTTATTACGGTTTTTATATGTTTTGTAAACTATAAATATCATGCTTTAAGGTTCTAGCTGTCTTATAATTCTACTTAATAAAAGCGAACATAAGAAAGCACAAGTACCCATGCCAAAAATGATGGCAGGTGTATAGAATCTAACCACTATGAGGAGCATTGCAAAATAGATAAGTGCCATGAGAATAGTACATAGTAGGTAACGGAGACTTAATATAAGTGCATTCTTAAACATAGCAAATGTTGTATTGTGAAAGCGGGCAAGTAAAGGAAAGATATACATAAGAATCATGAAATAGATAATACATGCCACAATGAAAACTGCTGTAAGCATAGTCCAAAATACAGAGCTAGTATATAAGTGATAAAGTACGTAACCATCTACAGCTAAGATACTTCCTAAAGCTATTAGTATGACACTAATATGAATGCCTTGTTTCATATTCATCTTAAATGATTTAAAGAAGGCACTTGTAATATTTCCTTCTGTATCATCTACTATTTGCTGGCAGCAATAAAAGAGTGCAGCAGTAGATGGACCAATTGTTACAATTGGGATACAACAGATAAACCAAAGGATATTGAGCCAAGTGGTATAAGCTAGTTTGGTAATAAATTGCATAATTGGATTGTCAGGACTAAGTAAGTTACTAAACATTATTTTTCTCCTTTAATCAAAGTTGATTCTCTGTATATGAGATCTGTTTCCGTATAAAGTGTACGATAGTTTAAATCAGGTTGTTTGATTCTGGAGATGAGTAGCTGCGCTGCAGAGAATCCCATGATTTGACTATGAATGTGACATGTTGTAAGCTTTGGTGTCATAAGTCTTGATTCTGGTGAATCATCAAATCCTACGATTAAAATATCATCTGGGCAGCTAATACCTTGCTTTTTTAATGCCTGAAGTAAATCAATGGCAGCAAAGTCATTGGCACAGATAAAAACTTCAGGTAATTCTTTCATATTTTCCACAGAATTATATAGATACTCTGTATAGTGCATGCTATTAGGGCTTGCTTGTGTAAGTGAATATTCTTCAACAATTGGAAGAGAGTACAAATACATTGCATCTCTAAATGCTGTATAACGTTCGAAGAATGAACGACAGTGAGTAATTTTACCAACGAATCCAAATTTACTTAACCCCTTCTTTTGGAGATTATTTATTAATTCAAAAATCCCTGTATTATTATTCATAAGTAACATGTCTGCATTTAAAGGTCTGGCATATGTAAGCACAGGCCCATCCACCATGAGCATAGGAATATTTAATTCGCTCAGCATTTTACAGTAGTTATAATCAAACATTTCGATACACATAATTCCTTTTGTATTAATTGGATTAAATGTGATTGGTAAAGTTTGTGTCTTTACATTTTCAGGAGAAACCCTGTGTATGGTCATACTATATCCTAATGCAGAGATATCTTTTTGAAATTTATCTAACATAATTGAGGCAAAATGTGAATTTCCGATAAAATTCCCCGTAAATAAGGCTATTTCTCCAGCAGCCTTAGCTGTTTGTTCATTTTCTTCCTCTGAATTAGGCAGTGAAGCTAAATAGGAAAATTGCTTATACCCCATTTCAATTGCTTTTTGCAATATTTTTTCTCTTGTACTATCTGCTAGAACGCCAGTATTGTTAATTGCCTTTGACACGGTATTTCGTGACAAGCCCAGGGCATCTGCTATATCTTGTATGGTTACTCGTTCAGCCATAAATGTAAACTCCTTATCTATAAAATTGTGCAAATGTAAAATAAACGAAATAGTATATTGCTTCTTTAAATATATTATATATACTTCATTTATATTAGTCAAATGTAAAAATAACGGTGCAAAAGTCGAATATAATTGTGCAAATGTAAATATAACATATTGACACTAGTATAAAAATATGATTATAATAACAATATAAACAGTTTTGTTTAGAAAATTAGTTTTACATTTGCACAATGATGCACAATAATGCACAAGATAAGAGAAAGGAGTAGTTTAAAATGCCTTTAAAGGAAAAAACAATTAACAACAGCTTGCGTAATACATTATTATATTTGAAACAACATTGGCAGCTCTATGTATTGTTCTTAGGTCCGGCTTTACTACTGACAATTATTTTTAAGTATATTCCTATGGGAGGAATACTAATTGCTTTTCAAAAGTATAACCCAATCAAAGGCATACTAGGAAGTCAATGGGTAGGCTTAAAGTATTTCGAAAGATTTTTATCGTCACCTGACTTTATGAGATATCTTCTTAATACATTAAAACTAGCTGTTTATGGACTATTATGGGGCTTCCCAGTACCAATTCTTTTAGCCTTACTATTAAATAGAATAGGAAGTTCAAAGCTTAAACAAAAGATACAGTTAGTACTGTATATGCCAAACTTCATTTCTATCATCGTTTTATGTGGTATGGTTAGGATTCTTCTTTCTGTTAATGGACCAATTAATATGTTGTTAGGAACTAAACTTAATTTCTTAACAATGCCTGAAGCATTCAGAAGTATATACATAGCCAGTGGAATATGGCAAGGAGCAGGATGGGCTTCTATCATGTACACAGCAGCATTAGCCAATGCAAGTAGTGAATTAAAAGAAGCAGCCATGATTGATGGGGCCAATATATTCCAACAAATAAAAGCAGTTGAATGGCCTGCAATTAAAGATAT
>CALGWE010000392.1:0-1006 GCA_937935915.1 uncultured Clostridia bacterium | reverse complement strand
AATGTACCACAAACAAGGTGCAACAGTGGTTGTTAATTATCCAGGGGATTTTGAAAAGGAAGCAGCAGAGTCTGTTGTAGAAACAATTCGTAGTGAAGGCGGTAAGGCTATAGCTGTATGCGCTGATGTAACAAATTTCAAGGAAGCAGAAGAACTTATTAAAACAACTGTTGATACATATGGCAAAGTAGATATCTTAGTAAATAATGCAGGTATTACAAAAGATATGTTACTTACAAGAATGACAGAAGCAGAATTTGATGCAGTTATTAACGTTAACTTAAAAGGCGTATTTAACTGCACAAAATTTGCTGTAAAAGCTATGCTTAAAACAGGTGGTAAGATTATTAACATTTCTTCAGTTGTAGGGCTTAGTGGAAATGTGGGGCAATGTAACTACTCAGCATCTAAAGCAGGCATCATTGGTTTCACAAAAACAATTGCTAAAGAATATGGTTCAAGAAATATTCGTGTAAATGCTATAGCACCAGGATTTATTCAAACAGATATGACAAAAGTACTCAAAGAAAGTGTTAAAGAAGAAATGAGTAAACAAATTCCATTAAAGCGTTTAGGTAATCCAGAAGAAATTGCTAAAGTTGCAACATTTTTAGCAAGTGATCTTGCAAGTTATGTCACTGGTGAAGTAATTCGTGTAGATGGTGGTATGGCAATGTAAGCCTTGAAAGGAGAATAAAATGGAACATAGAGTAGTTGTTACAGGAATGGGAGTAGTTTCACCTTTAGGAAATGAGGTAGAAACATTTTGGAATAATATTAAAGAAGGCGTATGTGGCATTTCTTTATTAAGTGAAGAGCAAAAAGCAGAAGGTGTAGATATTCATGTAGCAGGTATGGTAAAAGAATTCGATGCGCAAAAGTATATGGATCGTAAGGAACAAAAAAGACTTGCTACTCCCGTCCGGTTTTGGTATACTATATAGGTAATCCGGACGGGGTTGTAGCTCAGCTGGTCAGAGCGTTCGCCTCACACGCGAGAGGTCGT
>CALGWE010000391.1:0-5910 GCA_937935915.1 uncultured Clostridia bacterium | reverse complement strand
GATGCAGCAACAAGAAAAAGCTAGATTACAAGATTTAGCGGCAAGAGAAGACGAAAAATTAATGCAGGATAAACGCTTTAAAATCACAGTAGGTATGCAGGCTGCAAGCATTATTTTATGCCTTGTAGTGCTAGCAATATTGGTGATGAATTATGGTAGATAAACAATTACTAGAGAGGTTAGTAGATTTTTATAGTCACATAGAAAGGGAAAATGCCCTTAAAGAGCGTTTTGCTATTAAAGCCCAATTAGATCAGCGTTTAGCCGCATTAAATGAACAAGTAGAGTGCTTGTCTCCTTCTATACAAGGTGATGTCAGTGAACATGTAGCGGCAATTGAGGAGATGACAGAACGACTGGATGAGAAGTTTTCTTTGTTTGTGGTAGGAAATGGTAAGGTAGGTAAATCCACAGTAATCAATGCCCTCATAGGTAATGAAGTAGCTAAAATGAAGGAAACAGCTATGACATGGCGTGTAGATGTCTTTCATGAGGACAATACTGCAAATAAAGAGCCATGTGCAGAAATAACTTACCTAGAACCAGAGGGGACAAGAAAAGAGCTTTTACCTGTACAGGAAGCCAAAGCACGCATTACGGAAGAAGAAAGTAAGCGTGAAGCAGCAATGAATCAATGTCATGAAAAAATGCAGCTTGTACGCGAGAAGGTTAAAGAACTTCCAATTAAAATGCGTCAAGAGATGCTCAAAGAGGCGCAAAAGCAGGTTAATGAAAAATATCAGTACATATCTCCTATTATAGAGGTAAGATGGCCTTTACAAGGCAGTGAGATTTTAAAACATTTTCAGATTGTAGATACACCAGGCCTTGCACAGGACTTAAATAAGGCAGGTGTCCAAAAGTCTATGACCACTTACTACAAGGAAGCTGATGGCATATTATGTGTCCTAGATATTAATAAAAACTGTGAGAAGGCTTCCTTTGAACAAGTAGAACAAATAGGCGAAGCATTGCATAAACAGGGTGTAGTCTTTGAGAAGGCACAGATGTTAGGTGTAATGAATCGTTGTGATGAGTTAAAGGAAGCAGAAAAAATTCCAATGCTGATCGCCCAAGGTAAGGCAATTTATGAAGGCATGTTACAAGATATTGTGCCTTTATCAGCACGTCAGGCCTTAGCATCGCAAATGACACCAGATGCACCACAAGAGCTTCTGGAGACAAGTGGCATTGTTGCCTTAAAGGACTACATTTATCAGCATTTCTTACAATCCAGTAGTACACTGCGTATAGATAAAACATTACAATTTGTGCGTAGTGAAGAAGAAGATTTACTACGAATCGTGAATAATCATAGAGATATGATGCAGGCACTTCTTGTCAAAGAGCAATGCCTTTCACATGAATTTAGAAAAAATATAAAAGATGTTGGCCGTGATTTAGAAGAGCGCATAAAGTTATTCTTAAATCAGTATGAAAACCGTGTTTTAAAGACAATCGAGGAAAAAGCAGAATTACTTTTTACGGAAGGACATGCAGAAAAGGCATATATTGAGGAAAATATTTTTATGCTTCCAGAACTTAAAACAGGTTTAAGTCAGTTAAACAAAGATATTGAGGAGGCACTTATTCAGCTTAAAGCTGGGTATCATACGATTATTTTAGGGAATAGGCCTACAAACGGTCAGCAGTATAACGCTGAAAAAGTTATACAATGTATAGATGTAAGTCAAATTGATTTTAATAAGTATTTAAACTTTGAAATGTTTGGGGTATTAGAGCAATTTCAGTTAGTGAGAAGCTTAGTGAAAAGAAAGCGTGTGAAACAATGTGAGCAGCAACTTAAAGAACAATTTGAAGCTTTAAAACGAGATATTATGGAGGAGCTTATAAAAAGCTTAGAAACTAGCGTAAATGATGTGACACATCAGATCGACCAAATGCGTGAGACGAGATTTAGAAATTATTATGCAGATGAAATAGCGGCTAAAGCCTATATTGCCCATTTAGGTCAAATCGCTGAGTTATTAAATGAGCCAATTAAGAAAAATACAATTGTATCGTACATCAAAGGAGAAGTATATGATGAGCATTAGCCAATTTGCCAGTGACCTTAGACAACAAATGTATAGTGCACCAGGCAGAAACGAAGAATTACATCTCTTTAGCTCTTTTAGTAGAAGTTTTAATGAGATTATACAACAATTAGAAGCAGTTATTAATACACAAAATGACCCAATTAATATTGTACTTATGGGAGAAGTAAAAGCCGGAAAGTCTACTTTAATCAATAGTATTTTAAAGCGTAATATTTCAGTTGTAGATGTGGCTGAAGCTACGGCATTTATTTATCAATTTAAATATAGCACAGAACCATATGGACGTGTGTATTATCAAAATGGACAAAAACAAGAAGGTTCAGTAGAAGAAATTCAAAAATTCATTGAGGAAGAATTTAATGATGCGGATAAGTGCAAGAGTGTTAAATGTGTAGAGTTTGGTTTAGATATAGATTTGCTAAAGCAATTTACTTTAGTAGATACACCAGGTATTGGAACAGTTACTAAAGCCAATGAAGATTTAACTAAAAAATATATTAAAGAAGCTGATGTAGTGTTATGGATTTTTAATAGCCATTACATTGGTCAAAGTAATATTCGTGAAGAAGTAGAAGCCATTGCCAATATGGACAAAGAAATCATAGGGGTACTTAATCGCATAGATGAGCTAAGTATGTCTCAAGAAGAATTAATAGAAGCAGCTACTGCATATATTGGTTATCTTGATTTTTATCCTGTATCAGGTTATAAAGCTTTAGAAAGTGCCTTAAAGGGAGAAGAAGAAAGTTATGGTGTACTAGAGTTAATGGAGGCTGTAACTGCATTAGTAGGAGATGAAAAGGAACGTGCCAAAGAACGCATTATTGCAAGACAACTTCAAGCTTTAATTTATAAAGATGTGACTTTACATAGACAAATCGTACGTCTATCAGCAGGTATTCTTAAGAAATGTGAAAAGCAAAAAGCCCATATTGATCAGCAGCACTACTATATTGCAGACAGAATTTATAGGGAATACATTATGTGGCTTAAAAATGATAGCTTTGCAAAGCAGCTGAATGAACTCTATCAATTTAGTAGTGATGAAGAAGCCCTTAAAGCATGGGAAGAAAAATACTTAAATGAAGAGTGGATTAAAGAATATATGACAGCTCAAAGTCAAAATTTAGAGCAAAAACTCATTAAGTATTGGCAAATTGAAAGTCAAAAAATTGATGAAGACTTTGCAAGAGAAGTAGATGAGTTAGTACAAGAAACTATGCTTGAAGTCATGGAAGAAGAAAGGCTAAGCTATATGGCAGATGTGGAAGAGGAAGAGAGAATGCTCTTAGCAAATGATAGCAAAAGGGTTGCAGTAGATATTGCAGAAAGTGTGGGCATAGGTACTGTATTAGCAGGTGCGATGACGGCTATTGCACCAACAGCTACAGTTATCGGATTTATACAAGCAGCCGTTGTATTAGTGCCAACAATCGCTGTAAGCAAATTCCTCATGAAACGTTTGAGTGTAGCTCATGAGGAGGATTTAGAAATCAGATACGAAGATTTAGAAAGACAGCTTTTAGCATGCCAAGAACAAATTCTTGAACAAGCATTAAAAGAAAATCCATTTATAGCACCTAGTGAAGAGGTGGCAAATCAGCTTAAAAAAGCATTAGATAAGAAAAATGGGCTTGGTGAACTGGATTTATTAAATACATTAGAAGATGAAATTAGACATTACGAAAGAGATATGGATATCTATAGAGAAAAACTTAAAGAAATTAGAAAAACATTAGAGGTGAAAGTAGTTACTCAGGAAGATATAGCAATCAATAAGATGAATTTCCTTAGTGACTTAATAGGGTAGGGTATGAAAGAAATATTAGAAGAATTAACGGAACTTATATTACAGCAAGCAGCCACCAATACACTCCCAGATTGGGAAAGCTTCTGTCAGCAGCATTTTAAATCTTCTACTCTAGAAGAAAATAGTTCAGAAGCAAGTAGCACAGATGAAATAGGTGAAGGAACAAATAGTTCAAGTGAAATAGATGAAGAAATGAAAACAAGTGTTTTGGCAAAGAACTTGAAACTACATACAACAAACAAGCAGAAGCAGCTAGCAAAATGAGAGAAAAATATGAAGCACTAAAATTAGCTTATCCATATTTAGAAGATGCACACTTACGTCATATAAAGGTAAATAATAAAAAACGTGAGCAGAGACAACTAGAAGAAAGATGGCAAGAATATAAAACACTACAACTAGATTATCGTAAAGACTACGAACACTATTGTAAGCTTACTAAAGATGAAACATTAGCGCAAAGTGGTTTAAGAAAAAAACTAATAGTCTATAAAAATCAACCAGTTTATGAAGATATTATTGATGCAAGCTTAAAGATTAAGGACATCTACTCAGAAATGGATTATGAAGCCTACGCAGAAGAGATTAAAGCATATGGTGATTTAGTAGAACAATTAGAAAGATTAATTTGCGACACTTCTGTAGAAGATGAGTTAAATAGAATGGCTAGCTTAGAGGAACAACTAGAAAATCATATTGAACACCTGCTATGGGAAGGTGAGCAGCTTGAAGCACTTAAAGAAGAAGCTACATCAGAAGTGGTAATAGAAGAAATTTCAGCAGAACACAATATTTTACTTAAAGAGCTAGAGCAAATCAAACAGCAATTACAACAAATCTATGATAGAAGAAAGCAGCTCCTCAAAGAAGACAAAAAGGCCCAAATACTAGCAGTTAAAAATGAAGCCTATGCACTAAAGGATTTACTAGAATGCTACAAAGAAGAGTACATCGAAATCTTAAAAACATACTACGAAAAAGAGGACATCACCAAACAAGACATTATTAACCTCTTCAAAACCGTAGAATACCTTAAAAATGTTTATGGTGAGTATTTCGGACGTCTAGATTACATCCCACAACACCTTATCATTGAACCAAAAAGAGAAGCTGCAGAAAAATACATCAACCTAGAAAAACAATGTGAAGAAATCGAAATAGCCCTTGAAAAAGCAAAAATAAGCCTTGATGAAAGACTAGAGGTTTATAGTACCGTCAAATACCACAGTGCCATTAAAGCCTACATAGAAATTGAACCATCTATTAAAAACAGTCTTAAAAACGGCATCACTGTAGACGAACTCAAACAAATGCGCCAAGATCTCAAAGATATGCAAAGAACTTTAAAAGAAGAGAATATCAACTACGACTTAGTGATTAAACTCATAAAACAATGGCAAGACCAAATTACAAATGACAAAGCAGGCATACAACTGCTCACACAATACGCTACAAATGTAGCCATAGCAAAATAAGCAGCTTTAGCAGTGTTAAGAGATACAAACTCTTGTTTGCATAGATAAAATAATGGTAATAATAAATATAGCAACGAAAGTAATAAGATAGTAAAATAACAATAAAAGAGAAGAAGGTGGGTAACAAAGATGGCAATGAATAAGCTTATACGTTTTGATTGGTTTATCAAAAAGATGCTAAGAAATAAAAGTGATTTTAAAGTATTAGAAGGCTTTTTATCTGCACTTTTAAAGAAAGATATTGTTATTTTAAATATCTTAGAAAGTGAAAGTAATCAAGATGAGCGTAGTAGCAAATTTAACAGGGTAGACATTCTAGTAGAAGATGAAAATAAAGAAAAAATCATTATCGAAATTCAAAATGAACGTGAATCGGATTATTTAGAACGTATTTTATTTGGGACTTCTAAGGTGATTGTAGATTATTTAAAAATAGGGGAAGCATATAAAGAAGTTTCAAAGGTGATTTCTGTAAGTATTTTATATTTTAACTTAGGGATGGGTGAAGATTATATTTATTATGGCACAACAGAATTTTATGGAGTGCATACGAAGGATAAGTTAG
>CALGWE010000390.1:0-2675 GCA_937935915.1 uncultured Clostridia bacterium | reverse complement strand
CAATTACAAATGTGACAATTAAGTAAAGAGGAAGTTAATTAGAGATTTTGTAAACAAAAGAGTTACTTGATAGAGATGATCAAGTAACTCTTTTTGATGTGAATTTAAAACGAGTGAAAATATGCTATGAAATATAAGAATAGAATCAAGATTCTTACTTAATGCAAACAAAAAATTAACATAGCATGAAATATAAAAGTGTGGTATGCTAGGCAGAGTGATTAGTCATATTTTACAGTATAAATAAGATATAAATGTGGCTTACTAAATATAAGACTATTGAAGCATATATACATTAAATGATAATAAATGTATTTCACGAATATAAATGTTGAGTAATGTAATAAACTGTGCTAAAATAAATAATTGTGATAAATTACGGAAAGAAGGTTCAATGCCCATGAGCGACATGAAAATTATAAATATAGCAGTAATCGCCCACGTAGATGCAGGTAAATCAACACTTGTAGATGCGTTCTTAAATCAAAGTGGTGTCTTCAGAGCAAACGAAGAACACGTTGATTGTATTATGGATAGTAATGACTTAGAGAGAGAAAGAGGAATCACAATCTACTCTAAAAACTGTTCAATCAAATACGGAGATTACAAAATTAATATCGTAGATACTCCAGGACATAGTGACTTCTCATCAGAGGTAGAACGTGTTATCCGTACAGTAGATACAGTAATCCTTTTAGTAGATTCAATTGAAGGACCAATGCCACAAACTCGTTTCGTTCTTCAAAAATCTCTTGAATTAGGACTTAAACCAATTCTTGTTATTAACAAAATTGATAAACCAAATCATAGAGCTGAAGAAGTAGTAGATATGACATTCGATTTATTCGTAGATCTTCAAGCAAATGATGAACAACTTGATTTCCCAATCCTTTATGGAATTGGTAAACAAGGTATCATGAAATATGAACTTGATGATGAAGGAACAGATATCAAACCACTTCTTGAAACAATTATTGAACGTGTAGGGGAATATCCAAAACAAGATGAAGAACCACTTCAACTTCAAATCAGTGCACTTTCATATGATAACTTCGTAGGCCGTCTTGGTATCGGACGTATTTACAAAGGTAAAGTTAAAGAAGGTCAAACAGTAGAAATCGCTGATAACGATGGTAAAATCAGAACAGCTAAAATTTCTAAAGTAATGGTATATGAAGGTCTTAAACAAGTAGCAGTTAAAGAAGCTACAAGTGGAGACATCGTAGTTATCGCTGGTGTACCAGATATTTCTATCGGTGAAACAGTAGGGGAAGTTGGTAAAGTAGAGCCTATGACACCAATCCACATTGAAGAACCAACACTTTCAATGAACTTCTTAGTAAACAATTCACCATTTGCTGGTCAAAGTGGTAAATTCGTAACAACAAGACATATTAAAGATCGTCTTGAAAAAGAAACAGAAATCAACGTAGGTCTTAAAGTTGAGCCAATGGATACAACAGACGGATACAGAGTATCAGGTCGTGGGGAACTTCACTTATCAGTTCTTATCGAAAATATGAGACGTGAAGGTTATGAACTCGGTGTATCTAAACCAGAAGTAATCATGCACCGTGACGAAGAAGGCAAACTTGTAGAGCCAGTAGAACGCGTTGTAATCTCTGTACCAGAAGAATACTCAGGTGCAGTAATTAGTAAACTTAACCTTCGTAAAGGTATGATGCAAAGTATGGAACCAGAAAATGGTCACATTCGTATTGAATACCTTTGTACAACACGTGGTCTTCTTGGATTCAGAAGTGAGTTAATCACTGATTCAAGAGGGGAAGCTACAATGGTTAGAAGAATCGAAGGATACACAGAATACGTTGGAGAACTTCCAAGAAGAGGTAATGGTGCCCTTATTGCTCAAGAACAAGGAACAACTATGGGATATGCCCTTAACTCACTTGAAGATCGTGGTATCTTATTCGTTAAACCAGGTATCGATGTATATGAAGGTATGATTATCGGTCAAAATGCTCGTAAAGAAGATATGACTGTTAACCCATGTAAAAACAAAAAAATGACAAATACACGTTCATCAGGTGCTGATGATGCAATCAGATTATCACCACCAAAAACTTTCACACTTGAAGAAGCGTTAGAGTTCATTGAAGATGATGAATTAGTAGAAGTAACACCAGATTCAATTAGACTTCGTAAAAAAATCTTAAATGAATCTGAACGTGTAAGAGCTGCTAAAAGAAAATAGATAAATTTAAAAGCTGAATTGTATAATTCAGCTTTTTTTGTATTCAAAATTATTACATCAGACCACCAAGACGAAGGAGTAATTGATTAAAAAATGGTGTAACTAAAGAAGAACTGGAAAAAAGACAAAATTAAGGATGGGTTAGAGCATATGTAGTTGATAAGAGTCGAGAAAGTGATATGATACAAAAAATGTTTGAAATAATAGAGGAAAAGGAAGAATAAGTGGTATTGAATTGAAAAATAGGGTATAGATATAATGTTTAAAAATAAGTAACAATTCATAAAAATGCAAAAGAATAATAAAAAATAACTAAAAATATTGACACTTAAAGTCAATGTTGCTAAAATACTAATTAATCAATTATTTGAAAAATGCAGTGAAGGAGAAAGGCATTTGCAATACAACTTCAGAGAGCTAGTGGTTGGTGGAAATTAGTGTTGTGGCAAAGTGCAAATCA
>CALGWE010000389.1:0-1708 GCA_937935915.1 uncultured Clostridia bacterium | reverse complement strand
ACTAAAATCTATCATTTGTAGTATTTGTTTTTCAAAGTACAATATTGTGAACGATGTAACTCGTTCGTTTGTCGCTTTTGTTCCCTGCGACTTGTATAATATTACACTATGTGACCTATTAAGTCAATAACTTTTTTATATTTTTTATTATGTCTTTTGTAAATGTCATTTTTACGTACTCTTCCTCCTTTTATTACATAGCATCTAGCCTTGTTATAAAGAGAGCCAGCTATATATTATAATTACTTCTTATATAACTGACTCTTCTTTACTTGAATCTATACTATATTTACTTTAACACTATGCTTCTAATACTTCTTTTATATAAGCTATAGGCCTAGCCTTACCTGTCCACATTTCAAAAATCGCTACACCTTAGTGAATCATCATACCCATCCTCTCCCCCCAACTTTCCTGACCATTTTTAATAAAGGGGTTTCTGTCATTATTCTAGTCTACTTTTCTGCTGTCATATATCAATCTAATCATTTACTTTCGTTTATTACTTTAAGTACTTGGGCAAGCTTTTCTACCGGAACTTGTCCTGGTGCTGAAGCTGTTTTAGCTGCTCCAAAAGTAAGGGCACTGCCAAATACTTCACCAGCTAATCTACTTACTACGCCAAGTCCAGACATAGACATTGTAATAATTGGTCTATTCGCATATTTTGTTACCATTTCATTTGTTGCAGATAATAATGTTAATACATCTTCCGTTGTTTGTGGCATTACTGCTATTTTAGGAAGATCTGCACCCATTTCTTGCATTTTGCAAAGTCTACTTACAATCTCTTCTTTTTTAGGTGTCTTTACAAAATCATGGTTAGACATGATAACTTTAACTTCATGTTCATGTGCAAATTCAACTATTTCTTTAACCTTTTCATTTCCTGTAAATAATTCCACATCAATTATATCTGCATTGCCTGTTTCGATAATTGCTTTATTAAGTGCTACATAATATGTATCATCTATAGCACATTCTCCCCCCTCTTTTTTGCTCCTAAATGTAACAAGTAATGGCACCTCCCCAAGTTTATCTCTAAGCATACTTAATGTTTCTTGCATTTTTTCTATATTTTGAACAGCTTCATGATGATCCATACGCCATTCTACAACATCTAATTGAATTGTCTTTAAGAAATCAGCTTCTTCCGTAAGCACTTTATCATTTTTTCCTACAAGTGGTACACAGATTTTAGGCATCCCCTCACCAAATCTTACATTTCTTACTTCCACAACTCTTTTCATTTAACCTCTCCTTATATCAAAATATTTTCCCTACTTTATGCATTATTATAATGCTAAACTATTATTAAATCTAATCTTAAATCATTTCTTTCCTTCTAAGTAAAAAAGATCTATAAAGCACTTTTAACCTTCTGCCTTATAGATCTCTATATCATAAACTATGAATAATAAACTTCTTTATTTAGAATTCCTTCTAATTTAGCAATCACAACTACAGTAACTGTATCTCCTGTTACATTCAAACTTGTAGTTACTATATCTACCGGTCTATTGATTGCAATAATTTAGTATAAAAGAAGCATATATTCCATCAAACTTTTTCTTAAAACACAAAAAGGACTAGCAAAAATGCTAGTCCTTTTCTCATGAACTTTCAAAACAAAATAGTAATCTGTAAGCCATCTCGATTTTATTCCTTAGAAAGGAGGTGATCCAGCCGCACCTTCCGATACGGCTAC
>CALGWE010000388.1:0-4218 GCA_937935915.1 uncultured Clostridia bacterium | reverse complement strand
GCTTCGCGCAACTGTCACAGGACCTGGGGAAGATACACAAGTATTTCATGCATTAAATGATATTAATGTTACACGTGGTAGTTTTGCACGTATTGTAGATTTTCAAATCAGTGTAAATCAAGACTTATGTGATGTATATCCAGCAGATGGGATTATTATTTCAACGCCTACAGGTTCTACAGCGTATAACTTATCAGCGGGTGGACCTATTGTGTTACCAGGGGCAAATACTTATGTGATTACACCAATTTGTCCACATACACTTTATTCTAAATCTGTAGTTGTTTCAAAAGAAGATATTGTAGAAATAAGAACATTAGAAGATCAAGATAAAACAATGGCACTAAGTATTGATGGGAAGCTTAAGATGTATTTAACACCACAACATGTGATTAAAATAGAAAAATCACCTTATGTGACAAAATTAATTAAATGTTCAGATCGAAAGTTTTTTGATATATTACGGGATAAGATGGTAGAAAGAAGGCGATGACGTTATGGGAATGAAAGAACAAAGACAGTCTACAATATTAGGGCTTATTCAAAAGCAAGATATTGAGACGCAAGAAGACTTAGCACAAGCACTAGAGAATGAGGGCTTTAGTGTAACACAAGCTACTGTCTCAAGAGACATTCGTGAGCTTAAACTTACAAAGGTTGCAAGTCGTAGTGGCGGACAAAAATATGTTGCCCTTGCAAATTTTGAACAACAAGTTTCAGAAAAAGTGATTCGTGTGTTTAAAGATGCCTTTGTAAGCATGGACTTTGCAGGGAATATTGTAGTGATTCGAACTTTATCAGGTATGGGAAATGCAGTAGCTTCAGCTATTGATGCATTTAACTTTTCTGAAATTGTTGGGACACTAGCAGGAGATGATACAATCTTCTGTGCAGTGAAACATTTAGATCATATTGAAGAAGTAATGAATCAATTCAAAGACATTTTAAATTCTTAAGTTTAAGGAGGCAATCTAACGGTGTTAACCTATTTAAAAGCTAATAATATTGCACTTATTGAAGAAGTACAGCTCAGTCTTAATCCGAAGCTAAATATTTTTAGTGGTGAAACAGGTGCAGGGAAATCTATGCTTATTGATTCTATTCAATTTGCCATAGGAAATCGCACCTCCAAGCAGATTATTAGAAAAGGACAGGATTATGCCTTTGTTATTTTAGGATTTAAAGATAAAGTTGGCATGGCGCTTAAGTACTTAGAGGCACAAGGAATTTCTTATGAAAATGAAGAAATTATTATTGAAAGAGGAATCTATCAATCTGGACGTACTTACTATAAAATAAATGGAACGTCTGCAACACGTCAGGTCGTTAAAGAACTCTCTACCTTACTTATCGATGTTCATGGGCAACATGAGCCACAATCATTGCTAGATATTGCAACACATATTCGTCTTTTAGACAGCTTTGGAGAGAAAGACTTTATAAAAACAAAAGAGACATATAGTAAGACTTATGAACGTTGGCAAGAAGTGAAAAACGCCCTTGATAAAATAGGGGATAATGACCGTAAACGTTTACAAATGCGCGATATGTTAAGTTTTCAGATTGAAGAAATTAAAGCAGCTAATTTAAAATGCCATGAGGAAGAAGATTTAAAAGAGCAATATGAAGTCCTTTCTCATGCAGAAAAGATAATGGTGCAATGCCAAAAATCATATAATTTATTAGATGGTGAAAGAGAAGCAAGTGCAACTTTATTACTAGGACAAGCAATTCATGCCTTACAGGATATTAGTAATATTACAGCTGAGATTAAAAGCTTATATGATCAATTTCTTTCAATACAAGCTGAACTTCAAGATGCAACTTATCAAATCAGACGTTATACAGATGAGGTAGAGTATTCACCAGAATTGCTTCTAGAAATTCAACAACGTTTAGATGTAATTTATCGTTTAAAACAAAAATATGGTAACTCAATTGAAGAAATTCTAGCGTATAAAACAGAATGTGAAAAAGAATTAGAAGAGTTATTAGATGGTGAACAAAATAAAGAACGTCTTTTAGAAGAACGGGATGCATTAGAAGGCAAACTAAGAGAACTTGCAGCCATTCTTTCAAAAGGACGTAAAGAAATTGCTGAAAAAATAGAAGTAGCAATTGATGGTCATTTACACGATCTTCAAATGCCTTATGCAAAATTTGAAGTGGCAATTAATGAATTAGATACCTTTAATATGCATGGACAAAATGATGTAGAATTTTTAATTCGTACTAACTTAGGGGATGACTTACATCCACTTTCTAAGATTGCATCTGGTGGGGAAATTTCAAGGGTAATGTTAGCTATTAAAACAGTGCTTGTTATGGGTGATACAATTAGTACAGTTATCTTTGATGAGATTGACACGGGGATTAGTGGTATTGCAGCACAAAAGGTTGCAGAAAAACTTGCAATGATTGCAAAAGACCGTCAAGTATTATGTATTACGCATTTACCACAAATTGCTGCTATGGGAGATACACATTATCTAATTGAAAAACGTGTAGATCATGAGCGTACCACAACTCATTTAGAGGAGCTGACAGAAAGCAAAATACATGAAGAGCTTTGTAGGCTTATGGGTGGTATTGTGACGCAAAGTACGCTTCAAAGTGCTTCGGAAATTAAAGCATTAGCAAATCATTATAAACAAAATATTTAAAAATAAAAGGTCTTCCATTGTGGGAGGCCTTTTATTTATGGTAAAAATACGCTTTTGTCTTTCCATTTTGGTAAGTCTATATAAGTAGACTTTAGAGGATTAATACTATAGGGGGATTTGTTAAAAGATATTTTGACTAAATTGTATAAATAACTTGTAAAAAGGTTAAGTTAAAAGTATGACAGTACAAAAAAGTAGGATGTGAATACATGAAAACAAAAGGTAAAAAGCTATTTTTTGTAAGCATCATTATGATTGTAGTTATACTTATGATTAGCGGTCCTTTTTTTATCTCATATTTTTATCTACCTACACAAGTTAGAATTTTTGCAGGAGAAGAACATCTATTTAACTTTGAAATGCCTTTTGAAGCTAGCTTTAAAAGTGATGTAACGAAATTACAACTTGAAGATGCCAATCATAAACCTATTAAGGATGAGAAGGTTAATTTAAGTAAGCCATTTTATATGACAATGAATGATGAAGGAAATTTAGATGTTAAACTATCTTTAGGATTTATCCCATTAAAGACAGTAGCCGTTGAAGCAGTACCTTATGAAGAATTAATTCCATGCGGAGCGATTGTAGGGATTCGTGTAAATACAGATGGTATTTTAGTTTTAGGTGTAGGCAATTTTGAGGTGGAGGGGAAGAATATTTCACCGGCTAAAGGAATTATAGAGCCAGGAGATGTTATTTTAAGTTGTAATGACGAAACTTTAAATGAAAAGGAAGATTTAAAGAGAGCTATAGAGAAATCTGAAGGAAAGGTGATAAGTTTAAAACTAAAAAGAAATAATGAAATAAGGCAGGCAAGTTTAGTACCTGTATATTCTCCATTAGACGATAATTATAAAGTGGGTTTATGGATTAGAGATAGCATACAAGGAATAGGGACTATTACGTATGTCACACCTGAAACTAAAAATTTTGGAGCTCTAGGTCATGGCATTACAGATTCAGAAACTAAAAAGTTAATGCCTATTAGAGAAGGTAATGTAGTTGGTGCGAATATTACCCAAATTAAAAAGGGGAGCAAAGGGCAACCTGGTGAAATTAGTGGGATTATTGACTATGAAAAAGAAGTATATGGTGAGGTGGTAGATAATACGCCACTAGGTATTTTTGGTACTTTAAATAAAAATTTCACAGATACATTGACATTTTCTCCGATGCCTATTGCGCTTCAAGACAAAGTACATGAAGGAAAAGCAAGTATTTTAGCTGATTTAACACAAGAAGGACCTACACTTTACGAGGTGGAAATTCAAAAAGTGAGTAAATATAGTAATGCACCATCTAAGGGAATGGTAATTAAAATTACAGATGAAAAATTATTGGCACTTACAAGTGGTATTGTGCAAGGAATGAGTGGAAGCCCTATTATTCAGGATGGTCAATTAGTTGGGGCTGTTACACATGTGTTTATTCAAGACCCTACCCGTGGATATGGAATTTTTATTGAAAATATGATTAATAATGATAAAAGATAGAAGGATATGTAAAATCAATACCGAAATTACAAATATTGGTATTGATTTTTTTTGAATTTACT
>CALGWE010000387.1:0-1868 GCA_937935915.1 uncultured Clostridia bacterium | reverse complement strand
ACTTGGTCATTTAAGAAGCCGTCTAAGTTCAATATCTTAACTTAATGACATTGGGTCCATAGGGCCTTCTTTTTTTTATAAGGGATGGATAATTCTTGTAATTTGTTCTGTATTATGGAAGATTTCATAATAAAGTGCTATGATAAAGGAAGGTTTGAGGACATATAGAATAGCTTAAATGAGATAATCATAGTGGCATCATACATAGACAATGTATAGGATAAATAAGCTATGAAATAGACAATATATGGAATAGACAACATATAACATATAAATAGATAGCATATAGAATAAACAATATATAGGATAAACAATATATAGAAATAGCAAGACATAGAAAATAATGAGTACATAATAGGAGAATCATATGAAAGCAAAATATTTAGGGCGTATCTTGCTTGTAAGTGTATTACTTGCAGGCTGCGGAAAAACAAGCACGCCGCCAGGTGAAATGATTGTGGAGAAAGTGGAAGTAGGAGATGTGGTACAAAATATCAGTATGAATATCAGCAAAGTACCAGATACACTAGACCCTCAGTTTAATACTGAAGGTGAAGGAACTTTTGTAATGAATCATATTTATGAAGGTTTAATGCGCCAAGTGGGAGATCAGCTGATTAACGGTGTGGCAAAGACCTATTCTGTTTCAGAAGATGGCTTAACGTATACTTTTACATTACGTGATGCAGGCTGGTCAGATGGCATAGAAGTTACTGCTGATGATTTTGTATATGCTTGGAAAAGAGGGGCTGATCCTATTTTAGGAGGCAGTCATTTAGCAGACTATGAAAAAGCAGGGATTAAAAATGCTGGGGCCATTGCAAGAGGTGAGATGTCTACAGCAAGCTTAGGCGTATTGGCTTTAGATAATCGTACACTAGAAGTGACATTAGAAGCACCCAATGAAGCTTTTTTAGATTATTTAACATTAGAAAGCTTTATGCCACTGCGTGAAGATATACTGAGCGCTAATAATAAATGGACTAAGGAAAATGCGGTTTATAATGGACCATTTAAAATTGCAACTATGACAAGTGAAGGGATCACATTAGTTAAAAATGAGATTTACCCTCAAGCAGAAGGTGTCAATTTACAAAACATAGAGCTTAAAGTGATGGGAGATGAAGAAACAGCCCGTACAGCTTATTTAAAAGAAGACTTAGATATTTTAGTAGGTCCAATGAAGATGGTGGATACAAGTAATATTGTTTTAACGCCACCAATACTTGATGAATCAGAACTGGCGCAAGAAGTCACAGCTGAAGGCGATCACAAAGACGGCGCCGAAAGTACAGAGCAGAAAGCAGAAGAAGCAAATGGTTTAGAAAACAAAGAGGCTGCCAATAAAGCTGATACAATGCAAAACAATGAATCGGGCGAAGAGACTAATGCTGAAGCAGAAAATGATACTAAAGAAGAGACTAATGAGGCAGATAGCACAGAAAATGCAGAGGAAGCATTAGGAAATTTAATAGTACATAGCTGGTTAAGTGGCTGGCGTATCAATTTACAAAATCAAATTTGGTTAGGAAATGCTTATGTAGAGGAACATGAAGCATAAGCCTATAATAAAAGGTCTCCTATAATTTATCATAGGAGACCTTTTATTATAATTAAAAAGTTAAGATGACTTAAGTTAAATGATCCGTTTGAATAGCATTTTCTATTAAATCATTAGCAATTTCAAGCGCTTTTATTCTTCTTGTGGCTAAAGTGATTTGAGATTTATATCTTGTAACATTTTCTTTAGCTTCAAGGGTTTTTACAGTTGCTCTTAATTTGTGTAATATAGAATCAATCTGGCGTTTTGATTCTATTAAATCTTCTTGCGAAAACTCCATTTTTACCTCCGTAGATTCAAGCTAATT